>JBBKXB010000037.1:0-4915 GCA_037969255.1 Bdellovibrionales bacterium
AGCGTCACTTACATATCTTTGGATCACGCGCCGATACGTTGCGTGAAGTCGCCGATTACGTGCTTGCCAGACGTGCTTAGACTATAGTTTTTTTATTTAAAACTTTACTTGTAAAATAACCGATTAAACATAGGCACGCAGTTATCATTGACGGTATACAGTTGTTGAGCATGTTAATGAAATAGCCGTTGAAGAACATATAAATGTAAACAATTAAACCGATACCTAAGCTTGTTATACAAGTGTAATCTTTAAATTTTGATCCATCTTTACCCCAAAGCATTGCCGTCACCATGATAGGCGCAAGAATATAGGCAAAAGAGAATGCCTTGAGAACAAATTCCATTGTATTATCAAGCCATGATGCACAAAAAGCGATAAAACATAATAATAACACGGTAGAAATACGAGATACGAACACGAATTTTTTCTGATCATTTTCAAGATCAATTTTGATAACATTCTTTGCTAATGAGGATGTGAAGAGTTGAACCTGTGTGTCTAAAGTCGACATGACCGAGACTAACGTAAAGATACCTATGATAGATAAAGTTAGAGGCGGCAATAACTTATCTTGAAAGATCGTAATAAATTTGAAGTCTTCTTCTGGCGTCAGCCCCCAAGTTTTAACAATTGAGTATAAGCAGAATAGAAATACGGCGAATAGAGCTCCTGCAGCCAGTAAAGACCATCGGGCAACCCTCACCGATTTAGCTGACAAAATTCTCTGCCATGCATCGGCATTGCTTATAATGAGCATAAACATAAATAAGACTGCGCCAATTCCAAAGTTCGAAATATTTTTAATGGCGTCATTATAAACGTCATTTATGACTGCCAAATCAGACACAAAGAAAGAAGCAATAGCGATAAGAGATAATATCAGCCACTGCAAGACATCAGTGTGTATGATGGTTAAGTATCCGCCAACAACCACATAAATAAGAATAATAAAGGCAGTAAGCCAGATGCCTTGCCAATCATGGATTCCAAACAATACCGCAATGACACTGCCAGCAATTAACAATTGTGCTATGCCAAATAATATTGCCTTTCCAATGATTATAAAGCTTCCAAAGTTTTGAGTTTTGTTGCCAATCCGTCTTTTGAGGATGTCAGGAACATTTATGTCATTATATAAAACGCCTTCATCGTGAACTCTTTTGGCGAATAAGCTGAGCAATATATACCCAATCATAAATCCTACACCGAACCACAATCCTGCATATCCAAGTGTTACTCCGATAGATATTACTATAAATACACCACCGCCGTTGAATTGTCCCGCAAGCATAGAACATGTGGTAGAAAAAAAGCCTAGGTTACGCCCACCAATTACATAGTTATCAGTGTTTTGATGAAAATAGCTATATAGTGACAAGCCCGCTAAAACTATGATGTAAATTGAAAATAATATTAGTGAGTAATAAGCTGTATCTGGAAGCATGATTTATTATTGTTATAAGTTAATGTTTTTAGCAATTATTATTGAGGTTATATTTTTGAAGCTGTGTATAAACAGGGCTTTTGCATTCTTTAAAATAATGCTAAACCCTTATGTCTCATGACCACGCAATTTAAAACACGTTTCGCCCCAAGCCCCACTGGCAAAGTTCACATCGGTAATATCCGCACCGCCATCATTGTATGGATGGCCGCGCGCGCTGCCAATGGCCATTTTGTTCTTCGTATTGATGACACGGATACAGAGCGCTCAAAGCCTGAATATACGGAAAGTTTAAAACGTGATTGGCAATGGCTTGGTCTTGATTGGGATTCAACATTCAATCAAACGGATGCGGATAGGATTAAAGCTCATGAAGACGCCACGAAAAAGTTGATCGATATGGGAAAATTATATCCATGTTACGAAAGCATGGATGAATTAGCTTTGAAACGTAAGATATTGTTAAACCAAGGAAAACCACCCATTTATGATCGGGCATCTCTTGAGTTGACGGATGATCAAAAGGCCAAATTTGAAAGTGATGGCGTGAAGCCGCATTGGCGTTTCAAGCTTGATCATGCGCCTATCGAATGGACGGATTTGATCCGAGGCGACGTCAAATTTAACGGGGGTGATTTATCCGATCCCGTGATGATCCGCGAAGATGGCCGTGCTTTGTATCATTTGGGATCTGTTGTGGATGATGTTGATAGCAAAATCACGCATGTTGTGCGCGGTGAAGATCATATTTCAAACACGGCGGTGCATATTCAAATGTTTGAGGCATTGGGTGCAAAAGCGCCTGTATTCGCGCATTTATCACTTGTTGCAGACAAAGAGGGCGGGAAACTTTCCAAACGTCTTGGTTCTATCTCAATTGAGGAATTACGTGAGGAAGAGGACATTGAGGCCATGGCAATTTTGTCATTGTTGACGCGCCTTGGCACGTCACTTCCCGTTGAAGCCAAAACGAATATCAAAGATTTACTCAAAGATTTTGATTTTTCAATTTTCTCACGCGCCACACCAAAATTGGACATTGAAGAATTGTATCGCTTGAATGAAAAAATCGTGCATGAATTGTCTTATGATGATGTGAAAGCCCGTGTTCCCAATGAGGTTGATGAGGTGTTTTGGATGGCGGTTCGTGCCAATTTAACGCGTGTCAAAGACATTAACGAATGGGTTGCGATTATAACAAAAAACCCTCAAGGCGAATTATCAATGGATGATCGCGATTTTGTACGAGAAACGGCGCAATATCTTCCCGATGGCGCTTTGGATAATGATAGCTGGAACGCGTGGATAACGGCAATTAAACCAAATACAGATCGCAAAGGAAAAACGCTGTTTATGCCTCTTCGTATCGCGCTCACAGGTATGGATCATGGGCCAGAGCTCGCCAATTTATTACCACTATTAGGACGCGACAAAGTTCTTAATCGTTTGAAATAAGTGTTAATGGGAAAGAAACGATTAAAGGCTATACTAAAGTTATGACTCACAATAGAAACCAAACCGCCAATCACGTTTTAATGATTGAACCGACAAACTTTCACGCCAATCCGCAAACCATGCCGACCAATCAATTTCAACATGAAGATGATGTGTCGATTGCTGATATTAGTGCGTCAGCGTTACAAGAATTCCGAACATTTCGTGATAAATTGGTTGAGGTTGGCGTATCTGTCACCACGCTCAAGGGCCACAAAGACTGCCCCGATCATGTGTTTTGCAATTGGGTCTCCACTCATGAAGGGGATTCGAAAGAGCGTGGCACAATGGTGTACTATCCAATGCTGGCCGAAAATCGGCGAGCGGAACGCCGTCCTGAAATATTGGCTATTTTTGAAAAAACATATGACTTGATCCATGATTATCGGGAATACGAGCGTAAAGGACAAATCATTGAAGCCACAGCGTCATGTGTGCTTGATCGCGTGAATAAGGTCGCGTATTCGGCTTTATCACCGCGTACAGACAATGATCTGGCTAAAATATGGGCAAAAGATATGGGCTATGAACATCATAGTTTTGAAACCAAAGGCAGCGCGGGTATCCCGCTTTATCACACTGACCTTGTGATGTGGATCGGCACGGATGTGGTGGCATGCTGTTTTGAGGCCATGACCAGTGAGGCACAAAAGACAATTGTGCGCGAGTCATTGGAGCGATCCAACCGTACAATTTTGTCCCTGTCTATGGACGAGCTTAATCATATGAGCGGTAATGCGCTAGAACTTAGGACGTTATGGGGCGAGACTATATTAGCGATTTCAACATCGGGTTATGAAGCGTTTTCCGATATAAACCGTGCGATTGTGGATCAAGCTTTCGATCATGTTGTGCATAGCGATCTCAAAACATTAGAAAAATATGGCGGTGGATCGGCGCGTTGTATGCTCACAGAGTTGTTTTAAACGCGATATGCATTATACTCGTTCCCTAAGCACAACCAACCAAAAGGGAATATTAATCATGTCATATAAATTTTTAGGATTGGCTTTATTGGCCATTATCGCTTTGCCACTAAGTGCCAGTGCACAAGAAAAAAAAGCCGTTAAGATGGATGTAAACAATGATGGCGCTGTGTCAAAGGCTGAATTCATGTCCGCCCAAGAAGAGCGCTTTGCCAAAATGGATACGAATAGCGATCTTAGCATTACAGAGGATGAGTATAAAGCGGCAGCACAAAAATGGCGCGCCAAACGCATGGAAATGAAAGCAAAAAGTGCTGAGACCAAAGCAAAGCCAGCGGCTGAAGTTAAAGCAGAAATTGTTGTTGAAGAATAAATCTGATATATTTTTTGTCATTAAATCCTATATTTAGTATAGGTCTTCTTTTCATTTGGAACTTAGTACTACTTCACTTAGTTTGATACTTAGTCAATCAAACAAAAGGAGATTGCCATGTTTAAATCTGTTAAATCTTTAGTACTGCTAACCGCCGCCGTTATCGTAACCACACCTGCGCTCGCTGGTCCTTATGGAACCAGACAGCAAGTGCCAGCAAACGGCTATGCGAGTTCAGCAAGAGTTGAAAATTTTGAAGCTGAGAAAAATTTCGAGTACGTGAATTACACGAAAGAATACGCTATAGAAGATAAGATTGTTGATGGTCATGCTTATGGTGATAAAGTTAACGTTTTACCTGCTAAAACACGCGTTTACGTATACGAAAATGGTCCGTATGCACCGCCAAGAGTGTATTATCGCCGATAATAATTAAGTTATATTTTAATCAAATAGCTCGCTCATGGCGGGCTATTTTTTTAACAACGCCTCAAACGCTCGTCCGCGATGGGACAGGCTATTTTTAATCTCCGCTGATAGTATACCGAAACTCTTTTCGTATCCCTCTGGCACAAACCACGGATCATAACCGTGACCATTAGCGCCCATAGGATCACTGGCTTTCAAGAGGTGTCCGTTTACGCGCCCCTCGGAATCGTGAATGTTTGTCCCATC
>JBBKXB010000038.1:0-9093 GCA_037969255.1 Bdellovibrionales bacterium
TCGGCAGCCAATTTGCGCAACTGGTGCACATAAGACCCCGTACCCGCTGGGATCAAGCGACCCACGATAACGTTTTCTTTCAAGCCTTGTAACGTATCAACCTTGCCTTGTGTCGCAGCTTCCGTGAGAACACGTGTGGTCTCTTGGAAGGAAGCCGCAGAGAAGAATGATTTGGTTTGTAGTGAAGCTTTGGTGATACCAAGCAATACTGGTTTACCATGAGCGGTTTGTTTTTTATTGCCCATGACGCGTTTGTTTTCAATCTCAAACTCTTCACGTTCAACATGTTCACCAACCAAGAATGTTGTGTCACCAACGGCCGTGATTTCAACTTTTTGCATCATCTGACGAATAATCGTTTCGATATGCTTATCATTGATTTTCACACCTTGGAGGCGATAAACGTCTTGAACTTCGTTCACAAGATAATGACACAAACCTTCAACACCCATAACTTCAAGGATGTCATGAGGCACGAGTGCGCCATCAACAAGCTTATCACCTTTGCGCACGAAATCACCTTCTTGAACGGCAATAAGGCGTCCACGTGGGATCATGTGTTCAGCAGGTTCGCCATCACCAGAAAGAGGCTTAACAATCAAACGACGCTTGGTTTTATAATCCTTACCAAACTCAACTTGACCTTCAATCTCAGACATAATTGCAAAATCTTTTGGACGGCGCGCTTCAAACAATTCGGCCACACGTGGTAGACCACCTGTGATATCGCGTGTTTTGGATGATTCACGTGGAATACGCGCGATCACGTCACCAGCTTTTACTTCTGCGCCATTTTCAACAGATAGAACTGTTTCAGCAGACAGATAATATGTGGCTGGCATACCGTTACCAAGCACGATTTCTTTACCTTTTTTGTCGTGCAAAGCAATACGTGGTTTCAAATCAGCGGCTTTTGATCCAGAGGAACGTGCATCCGTAATTACTTTGGATGTGATCCCCGTGGCTTCATCAACTTTTTCGGACAATGTCGCGCCTTCGTTGATATCAAAGTAAGTTGCGATACCATCTTTTTCTGTGATCACAGGGCTTGTATATGGATCCCAATCGGCCATTTTGGCGCCAGCTTTAACTTTGCCACCATCTTTAACCAATAGTTTCGCACCGTATGGAAGACGATAAGAGGCTTTTTCTGCGCCCTTAGCATCTTTCAAAACAAGCTCAGTGTTACGAGACATTACGATGGCTGTGCCTTCGGAATTCGTCACGATATTTTGATTACGCACCTCAACAGTCGCATCAAGTGAGGCTTCAATGGATGATTGTTCCGCGCCTTTTTGAGCCGCACCACCAATGTGGAACGTGCGCATAGTAAGCTGTGTACCAGGTTCACCAATAGATTGAGCCGCCATAACACCAACAGCTTCACCAATGTTCACGGTTGTCCCGCGCGCTAGGTCGCGGCCATAACATTTACCGCAAATCCCCTCTTTGGTTTCACATGTAAGTGGTGAACGTACATCAACCGTATCAACACCCGCTGTTTCAACAGCAACGGATAACACTTCATCAAGCTCTTCACCAGATTTAATGATCACCTTACCAGTTTGTGGATCTTTGATATCGTTAAGCGTTGTACGACCAAGGAGGCGCTCTGACAATGGAACGATGATATCACCGCCATCAATAATGGCTTTTAAGGTAATACCTTTTTCCGTACCACAATCACGCTCGTTGATAACAACATCTTGCGCCACGTCAACTAGACGACGTGTGAGGTAACCTGAGTTCGCTGTCTTAAGCGCTGTATCAGCCAAACCTTTACGCGCTCCATGCGTGGATGAGAAGTATTCAAGCGCTGTCAAACCTTCTTTAAAGTTTGAAATAATAGGCGTTTCAATGATCTCACCTGACGGTTTAGCCATCAAACCACGCATACCAGCAAGCTGGCGAATTTGCGCAGCAGAACCACGAGCACCAGAATGCGCCATCATGTAAACAGCGTTGATACTAGATGAAGTATCAGAAATACGGTTCATCATGGCATTGGCCACTTCATCCGTACACGCAGACCAAATATCAACAACTTTGTTGTATTTCTCGCCCTTTGTGATCAAACCATCTTGGTATTGATTTTCAAATTCTTTGACTTTTTCCTCAGCAGCGGCCACGAGACCGGCTTTTTCATCAGGAATGATGAGATCAGCTTTACCAAAGGAAATACCAGCCGTACACGCATTGCGGAAACCAAGTTTCATCAAGCGATCAGCAAAAATAACTGTCTCTTTTTGACCGCAATAACGATAAATATTCTCGATCAAATGTGACATTTCTTTTTTCGTAAGAACGCGGTTGATCAATTCAAACGGCACGTCTTTGTCACGTGGTAAAAGATCAGAAATCAGCATACGACCCGGTGTGGTCTCAACGATTTGCGTAATTTTCTCACCATTTTCATCAACGCCTCTATAACGACATTTGATTTTAGCGTGCAATGTTACAATTTTGTGATCAAGCGCATGTTGAATTTCGGATGTATCACCAAAGACCATGCCTTCACCAGGTTGTTTATCCATAGCAACGGTTAAATAGTAAAGACCAAGCACGATATCTTGTGATGGTACAATCACTGGCTTACCAGAGGCTGGGGATAGGATGTTGTTTGTTGACATCATCAACACACGAGATTCAAGCTGTGCCTCGATTGACAAGGGCACGTGGACGGCCATTTGGTCACCATCAAAGTCAGCGTTAAACGCTGTACACACAAGTGGGTGCAATTGAATGGCTTTACCTTCAATCAACACAGGTTCAAACGCTTGGATACCAAGTCTGTGAAGGGTTGGCGCACGGTTCAATAGAACGGGATGCTCACGGATCACTTCTTCCAAAATATCCCAAACTTCTGGGCGTGCTTTTTCAACCATGCGTTTGGCAGCTTTCACTGTTGTCGCAAGACCGTAGATTTCTAATTTGTGGTAAATGAACGGTTTGAAGAGTTCAAGCGCCATTTTCTTTGGCAGACCACATTGATGCAATTTCAATTCTGGGCCCACAACAATTACGGAACGACCAGAATAATCTACACGCTTACCAAGTAGGTTTTGACGGAAACGACCTTGCTTACCTTTGAGCATATCTGAAAGCGATTTCAATGGACGTTTGTTCGTGCCTGTGATCACACGGCCACGACGACCATTATCAAACAGAGCATCCACAGATTCTTGGAGCATACGTTTTTCGTTACGCACGATAATGTCAGGGGCACGAAGCTCCATGAGGCGTTTTAAACGGTTGTTACGATTGATAACACGGCGATACAGATCGTTAAGATCAGATGTCGCAAAACGACCACCATCTAGTGGCACAAGCGGACGCAATTCAGGTGGCAATACTGGAACAATATCCAAGATCATCCATTCTGGGCGCGTATTTGAGTTTGTGAAGTTTTGAACCAGTTTCAAACGTTTCACAATTTTCTTACGGCGTGCTTCTGAACCAGTTGTCTCTAATTCGTCTTCAAGCTTAACGCGCTCATCATCCAAATTTAGCGATTGTAAAATTTCTTTAACGGCCTCGGCGCCAATACCAGCGCGGAAGTTTTCTTCGCCATATTCGTCTTGGGCAGCGTAATATTCTTCTTCTGTAAGCAATTGTTGCTCTTTAAGAGGCGTCATGCCTGGCTCAATCACAATATAGTTTTCAAAATAGAGAACTTTTTCTATGGCTTTCAACGTCATATCAACCATAAGCGCAATACGTGATGGAAGAGATTTTAGGAACCATATATGCGCCACAGGAGACGCGAGTTCAATGTGACCCATGCGCTCACGGCGCACTTTGGTCAATGTAACCTCAACACCACATTTTTCGCAAATAATACCTTTGTACTTCATGCGTTTGTATTTACCGCATAAGCATTCGTAATCTTTGACTGGGCCAAAAATACGCGCACAGAACAAACCATCACGTTCAGGTTTGAACGTACGATAATTAATTGTTTCTGGCTTTTTCACCTCGCCAAAAGACCAAGAGCGTACTTGCTCAGGGCTGGCGATTTGGATTTTAATGGCATCAAAGCTTTGCGGGCCTTGCATTTGTCCAAGTAGGTTCATGAGTTCATTCATATTTTTATTCTCCTAAAAACCTTTTTTAAATTACTGGCTGTCTCTGTTTGTTTGCTTAAGATCGATATTCAGACCCAATGCTTTGATCTCTTTGGTCAAAACGTTGAACGATTCTGGCACGCCAATCTCAAAGTTATCTTCGCCGCGAACAATCGCTTCGTAGACTTTCGAGCGACCCGCCACGTCATCTGATTTCACGGTCAATAGCTCTTGGAGCGTGTACGCTGCGCCATAAGCTTGCAGTGCCCACACTTCCATCTCACCAAAGCGCTGACCACCAAATTGAGCTTTACCACCAAGCGGTTGTTGCGTCACAAGTGAGTACGGCCCAATGGAACGCGCATGGATTTTCTCATCCACCAAGTGATGGAGTTTAAGCATATAAATATACCCAACTGTCACTTCACGGTGGAAAGCTTCACCCGTACGACCATCGATCAATTTGACTTGACCTGTTTCAGACAATCCAGCTTGTTTAAGCATCGCATCAATATCACCATCCGTGGCGCCATCAAACACAGGCGTTGCCATTGGCACACCATTGCGCAGATTACCCGCCATTTCGATGATTTCATTGTCTTTAAGCTTAGCAACCTTGCGATCATATTCGTCACCGTAAATGTCTTTAAGCTTAGCTTTCAGACCCGTTAACTCTTTAGCATCAGCTTTTTCTTTGTCTTTGAAACCGTCGATCATAGCGCCAATTTGTTTACCAAGATTAGCAGACGCCCAACCAAGATGCGTTTCCAAAATCTGACCAATGTTCATACGTGATGGAACACCAAGTGGGTTCAATACGATATCAACAGGTGTGCCATCTTCGGTGTAAGGCATGTCTTCCATCTTCATGATGCGAGAGATAACCCCTTTGTTGCCATGACGACCCGCCATTTTATCACCTGGTTGAAGCTTACGCTTAATCGCCAAGAACACTTTAACGGTTTTCATCACACCAGGAAGAAGCTCATCACCACGTTGTAATTTTTCAACACGGTTTTCAAAACGTTTTTTGAGCGCATCAACGGCTTCATCAAACGTTTTTAATGATCCTTCGATCTCACCCATGACTTTATCATCCGCAACGGCAATTTGACGCCATAGCCCTGGACGAATATCATCCAAAGTTTTTGCATCCAATTTATCACCTTTTTTCAGAGATAAATCTTTCACGTTTGATGCCACTGTTTGACCTTTTAAGAGGTCGCGCAAACGATCAAAGAAACCTGTTTCAATGATTGAGCGTTCATCATCACGATCTTTTGCAAGACGTTCAATCTCGGCTGTTTCAATTTGAAGTGCACGCGCGTCTTTATCAACGCCGCGACGGTTAAACACACGAACTTCAACAACTGTACCTGTGTGACCTGGAGGAACGCGCAATGATGTATCTTTCACATCAGCCGCTTTTTCACCAAAAATCGCACGAAGAAGTTTTTCCTCTGGTGTCATTGGGCTCTCGCCTTTTGGTGTGACTTTACCCACCAAGATATCACCAGCGTTTACTTCGGCGCCAATATGAACGATACCCGCTTCATCAAGCTGTGATAGTGCATCTTCGCCGACATTAGGAATATCACGTGTGATCTCTTCTTGGCCAAGCTTTGTATCACGCGCCATGATATCGAATTCCTCGATATGAATGGACGTATATACATCGTCGCGCACAATACGTTCAGAAATAAGGATCGAATCCTCAAAGTTATACCCATTCCAAGGCATAAACGCACAAAGTACGTTACGACCAAGCGCGAGCTCACCGCGATCCGTTGACGGACCATCCGCAATAATATCACCCGCTTTAACCGCATCGCCAACAGACACAAGAGGACGTTGGTTCATACATGTTGATTGGTTTGTACGTTGGTATTTTTGAAGACGATAGATATCTACCGTTGATTCTTCGGACTTCATTTTGTCTGTCACCTGAATAACCACACGTGTAGCATCAACTTTCACAACTTTACCACCACGACGGGCTGTTACAGCCGCGCCAGAGTCACGAGCAACAACGGCTTCCATACCAGTTCCTACTAGAGGCGCATCAGCGCGCACGAGCGGTACAGCTTGGCGTTGCATGTTTGAGCCCATCAAGGCACGGTTCGCATCATCATTTTCCAAGAAAGGAATAAGCGAGGCCGCCACAGACACCATTTGTTTTGGAGATACGTCGATATAATCGATTAAATCACGCGGTGACATAATGTTTTCACCATTTTGACGACAAGAGATTAATTCTTCTTCGAACTTACCATCTTTGGTCAATGACGCGTTTGCTTGCGCAATTGTATGACGCGCTTCTTCCATCGCCGACATGTAAGTCACTTCATCAGTCACTTTACCATCAACAATTTTACGGTATGGGCTTTCAATGAAACCATAGTCGTTAATGCGTGCGAATGTTGACAATGAGTTAATCAAACCAATGTTTTGACCCTCTGGTGTTTCAATCGGACAGATACGACCATAATGCGTTGGATGAACGTCACGGACTTCAAAGCCAGCGCGTTCACGAGATAAACCACCCGGTCCAAGCGCAGAGAGGCGACGCTTATGCGTGATCTCTGACAATGGATTTGTTTGGTCCATAAATTGTGACAATTGTGATGATCCAAAAAATTCACGCACTGCGGCTTGCAATGGTTTTGAATTGATCAAATCATGTGGCATATATGTGTCGATCTCAACACTAGACATACGCTCACGAATGGCGCGCTCCATACGAAGCAACCCAACACGGATTTGATTTTCCATCAATTCACCCACAGAACGCACACGACGGTTACCAAGGTTATCAATATCATCAATTGATCCACGACCATCTTTTAGGCCTAGGATATATTCCGTAATCGCCAAAATATCAGCTTTACGAAGCACGCGCATTTCTACAGGTGCATCAAGGTCAAGACGTTCGTTCATTTTCACGCGGCCAACAGCGGATAAGTCATAACGCTCTGGATCAAAGAACAATGAATTGAATAGATTTTGCGCTGATTCAACTGTCGGTGGCTCACCAGGACGCATCACACGGTAAATTTCAATCAAGGCTTCTTCGCGAGTTGTGGATTTGTCGGCCAAAATTGTATTACGCAAGAATGGACCTGCGTTCACGTCATCAATCACGAGCATTTCGAGCTCTTTGATGCCTTTTTCGTTTAAGGCTTCCATATCTTCAACGCCAATTTCGTCGCCAGCTTCAAATAGAACCTCGCCCGTAGCATCATCAAAGATATCACTGGCTAAATAACCGCCAATAAGTTGTTCGTCTTGGAGCAAGATAGCCTTAAGACCATCTTCAGCCAATTTCTTAGCTTTACGACCAGTGATTTTATCGCCCAATTTCGCGGCGGCTTTACCTGTCTTGGCATCAATAAGATCGGCGTCCAATTTAAGGCCTTTCCAAGCCTCGGCGTTGAACGGGGCTTCCCAGCCTTTTTTCGTTTTCTTGTATGATGAAATATCATAAAAGCGACGTAGAATTTCTTCGTTATCCATACCAGCCACTAATAATGGATTGATTTCTTCACCTTTGGCTTTGGCCTCGGCACGCGCTTTTTCAGTAGCTTCCGAATCAAGCGCACGAAGGAATGTTGTTGCTGGTAATTTACGACGACGATCAATACGAATGTTTAAAATGTCTTTTGCATCAAATTCAAAGTCTAACCATGAACCACGGTAAGGGATAACGCGCGCGGCAAACAAATATTTACCAGATGCGTGCGTTTTACCATTATCGTGATCAAAGAACACACCAGGGCTACGGTGCATTTGAGATACCACAACGCGCTCCGTACCATTCACAACGAATGTACCGTTACGTGTCATAAGGGGCATATCCACCATATAAACGTCTTGTTCTTTAATGTCGCGGATAGAGCGAAGGCCTGTGTCCTCGTCAATGTCGAATACTGAGAGACGCAATGTTACGCGCAATGGCGCGGCAAATGTCATAGAGCGCTGGTTGCACTCTTCCGTGTCATATTTAGGCTCTTCAAGTTCGTATTTCACGAAATCAATTTCGGCGCGGTCAGAATAATCTTTGATTGGGAACACAGAAGAAAGCACATCTTGGAGTCCATCAGTTTGACGACCCTCAGGGTTCACACCAAGTTGCAAGAAGCGTTCATATGAACTGCGCTGAATCTCAATAAGATTAGGCATTGGAAGCACTTCTTGGTTTTGGCCAAATGAACGGCGAATACGCTTACGGCCAGTGAGTGTCAGATGGAACTGATCAATCGATGGTAGAGCAGGAGACGCGAGGGCGTCCGCGCCAAGGGCTTTACCTGGTGTAGGGTTAGAAGATTTTTTCGATGCTGCTTTAGTGGCCATTAGAATGGTGGTCCTTTCAAAAACTTATTGTGGGCAAAAAATTAACCGCTTTTTAGTCCGATAGACACGTATTTGATGAAAATTAGTCAAAATGCAAAAAGCCCTGCTCTCTCGCTATTAACGAAAAATCAAGGTTATTCAACACGTTAGTTAGTAATTTTCACCGCTTATAATGCCCATCGCTTTTATTCAGAGCGCACATATAGCCTTTATAGACAGGCTTGTCTAGGGAAAAAGCAAAGTTTTTTATTGACAACAGGGAATCAATCAATTAATTATGCATAATAAAAATAACTTCTGGAGATTCATTATTATGAAACCTTTTTTAACAGCACTAGCTAGCCTCGGCGCCCTCACTTTATCAGCTTGTGGTAACTCTGGTGTATCACCCACTGCAGAGCTCGACGCACAATTGGCAAATACTATCAATGCGTGCCCTATCATGGGCTCGGGTGAAAGCAATATGGACAGCAGCCAATGGCAAACGCGCAATTGTGGCGATAATGGCGGTCCCGTAACACTTATCTTTAATGATAATCGAGTGAATATTGATTCACCATATGAGATTTCTGTGGGTGATAACGCGATCAATAATGGTACTTTTGGACATAGCATGCCAGCAAGACTAATAACTAAAAAACCACCCACGCGAAAACCTGTAAATTAATTGAAAAAACCC
>JBBKXB010000039.1:0-12204 GCA_037969255.1 Bdellovibrionales bacterium
GCGGTCTTCATATGCTCTCAAAACCGTATCAACCTGATTTTTACACGCTCAATGATAAAGGGCGCAAATTCCCGCCCAGTTTCCTTCATGAAAGCTGGCAAGATTATTTGTATTGGGATAGTGAGTTACAGATTTAAGATTTGTAATTAAATCCTAATTCAGCAAGTTTTTTTGTGCATTCCTGAGCTTTTACCTTCAGGGCTGTTTGCGAACAAAAGAGTGTCATATTACTGAGTATAGAGTTATCGATTAAGCTTTTATAACATTCTCCGCCATCAACTGGTTTTAAAGCCTGATCAAATATCATTTGCACAATGATGGCTTTTTTAAGCACGTCAGTATTTGTATCGTTATAATCAACTGACCTATAGGTTAAAGGTAGAGCTTTAAACGCTGATCTTTGAATTTCTACGGGACCTTGGCTCATAGTAACTTTAGCCCTATTTCTAAATACTTTAGGACCCTGTGAGTCCTGAAGTATTCTTTGAGCATTATCATAAGCTAATCGGAAATGCTTTAAAATATCTTTTGGTGCGTTTAGTGACATAATTACGTAAATTACACATATTTATGGTAATTGTCAAGCTTTCTCTTTTCAATAAGCTCAAATCATACTAGGTTTTTAAACTATGACTAAAAAAAACCATATGTTTTCAAATCTTTTTGATTTCTCGTACCAAAGGACACCGCTTCAAGCTGTTGGATTTTATATCGCGCAATTGATGATTTACATCCTAATGGCGGGCGTTGTTTTAGGATTTTTCATAGCCGCGGGTGGTATGGGCGATGATTTTGACGGACAAGTGTCCACCGCACGCATTATATCCCCCATTATAGGCATGAGCCATGCGTTATTATTGGTGTACTTGATGCTACGCGCTAAGGCTTTTCGTCGTAATCAAAAATACATTATTGCGGGGGCTGTTGCCGTTGTGCTCGGTGCGATAGGCGGGCCTATTATTTCTCTTATGATGGTGAGTTATTTGTCCACCAAACGCGTTGCACCCAAGCTTGGCAAAGGCTAAACACGCTCAAACCGACACATATAATGACGTTCCAATGAGGCATAGAAAGCCCGATAAACCGCCATGTAATATCTTTACAACTGGCGAGTGGGGCGTCCACAATCTGTTGATATAATGTGTCTATACCGCCACCCGTATCGTTAAATCCACATCCACCTGTGCCGTGCCACCATTCGGCTTGGACACCCACATGGAAGAAGGCGATAGCCGCGTTTATGCCGTATATCAAAGAAAACAAAACCAGCAACATTGTGCCTATTTTAGGTTTTTGTGTGAGCGCCAATAATGACAATGCCGCAATGATCACATAAGGCCAGCGTTGCCAGATGCACAGCACACAGGGCGCTAGCCCTTGGATATATTGCGTATAAAGCGCAAACCCTAGTAACGATAGGCAAATGACTGCATGAATACCCACCGCCATATAAGGACGGGCGCGATGCCATTGTAATGCTGTTTTTAAATCAATCATCACGTTAAAAATGCAAAAGTCTCGCGTATAAAGTCAACACCAAATTGTCCGACCACGAACGCGCTGTAATATAAGATAAAGCAAAATATCAAGCCAAATATAGCGCCCAAAAGGATCATCAACCCGTCATGCATAATTTTACCAACCGCCATTACCACCATAGCAATTCCAGGAATCGTGTTGGATAATGGAAGCGGAAACATGATGGAAATGGCAAAAATGGCAATGACTAAGCCAGAAATACGATACATGATATTGCTGAGCATCCATTTATAACGAGGACGCGAGTAACGCTCAATTTTTTCAAGCCACGGCATGGCAAGTTCAATCGCTTTGCCAACGTATTTGCGCGAGAGTTTTTTGTTCGCTATCGCACGGGGCAGCCAAGGGCGTATCACGCCGCCAACCATCAGCCCTGAGAGGAATAACAAGGGAATTGAAAATATCACTGCCACACCAGGAAGCATAGGAATGGGCACGCACATTGGCGCACCAAACACAAACAAAAGCGCCGCCACACCACGATCGGCAAAAAAATCGGTTATTTCTTTGATGGTAATCGGGTCTTTACTCTCAATGAGTTGTTCCGTGTGAAAGCGTCTCATCGCAATCGATAATGGCTCGACATCAATCTTTCGATTTGAGGGGGAAGCGTTGTTTGCGGGTAAATCTTTGGACACGGTTTTTATGGTCTATTTCATTTAAAATGCTTGTCAGAATTGATTAAAAAGTGTTACCACAGTTTTCTACCAGCGCAAATTGATAATTCTAATTTGCAAATTGATAACGGGCCCCGGTGGCGGAATTGGTAGACGCGGTAGACTCAAAATCTATTGTCGCGAGACGTGTCGGTTCGAGTCCGACCCGGGGTACCATTTTTTTCTTCATTTTTTGTATTTTGACTGCGTTGCGGCGCTTCTCACGTGTGTTCATACGCTGCGATGCTTGCGCCTAGCCAAAGTGTAAAAGTTTTTGAAAAAAACACGGCCAAACATTCGTGCTTAGCTGTAAATAAAATCTCTTTGATAAAAAAAGATGTCTATTTTCTGGCGTCTTTATCTAAGTTTTTTAAAAACTCTAATTTTTCACCGATTTTGATTTCTTGTCCGCGCGGGACTGGTTTGTACCAGTTTTGAGGTTGTATATCATCAGGTAAATAACGCTCGCCCGCGGCATAGCCATGAGGTTCATCATGGGCATAACGATAGGCTTTGCCATGTCCTAACTCGCTCATTAATTTTGTCGGTGCGTTGCGCAAATGGTTGGGTACATCATTCGATCCATGATTTTTGACAAAGGCGCGGGCTTGGTTATAAGCGTTATATCCTGCGTTACTTTTGGGGGCGATGGACAAATAGATCACAGCTTGGGCGAGGGCGAGTTCTCCCTCAGGACTTCCAAGACGCTCGAACGTTGCTGCGGCTTCATTAACGACATTAAACGCACGCGGATCAGCAAGGCCAACATCCTCATACGCCATGCGGATGATGCGTCGTGATAAATATTTAGGGTCAGCGCCGCCCTCTAACATGCGTGTGAACCAATATAATGCGCCATCGGGGTTTGATCCTCGCACTGATTTATGAAGCGCGCTTATTTGATCATAAAAATGATCGCCACCTTTATCAAAACGTACCGCGCCCATCGATAATAATTTATTGGCATTTTCCAAAGTTATTTTACGATCATCTCGCGCTGATTGGTTTAAGGTATCCATGAGCGCGATAATGCGCCGTCCATCACCATCCGCCAGATCAATCAAACGCGCACGCACTTTATCATCAAAGGTTATGGGCGCATCCAAATGTGCATTCGCACGATCTATCAGCGCGGACAAAGCATCGCTGTCGAGTGATTTAAGAACATATGTTTGCGCCCGTGATAAGAGCGCCGAATTAACTTCAAAAGAGGGATTTTCGGTGGTTGCACCAATGAATGTCACAAGCCCACTTTCGACATAGGGCAAGAGCGCATCTTGTTGAGATTTATTAAATCTGTGAATTTCATCAATGAATAAAATGGTGGCTTGTTCTTTTGTATCAAGAATGGATTGCGCCTCATCCATTGCGCCTCGAATATCTTTTACGCCTGAAAAAACAGCCGAAAGCGCAATGAAATGACACTCAAATGCATGGGCGCAAATTCTGGCAATCGTTGTTTTACCGACCCCAGGAGGGCCCCATAAAATCATGGAATGGGGCGCGTTACGTTCAAAGGCGATGCGCAAGGCTTGACCATCACCGAGTAAATGATCTTGACCTACAATATCATCAATTGATTGCGGGCGCAGGGTTTCGGCCAACGGCTTGGCTGGTTCTTTGGTAAAAAGGTCACTCATCTAAGTGACTTTAAGGAATGTAGAGAATTTTTGCACCAGTTCTTTATCGTAAATATTGGGGCCTTTTTCAACTGCGAGGCGTTCGATAATGGCGGGCGGTGAAATATTGCGATCTTTGTAATGGGGGCGCCATACTTTCATCCCATCATAACTATCCACTATGCATGCAATGCGCATCCAAATGTCCGTGTCTTTGATGGAAACTTTAAGCGTGCCCGTGCCATCCATATGTTCGTGATGATGACGGGCGAGGCGATCAGCAAACGCGGTAAATGGATGATCGTGAGGAAGGTTTTGAGTGATCACATCTGCGCCCACGGGGGCATGTGTACGGCGCAAATCCTTAAGCTCTGTGGTTGGCTTTTCCTTGCGATCCCAAATATCGGCAGGGAGCTCAGCCTTGCCACAATCATGCACACGGAGAGCTTCGTAAAACCATGCGCATTCATTATTACTAAGTCCTAAAAAGAGCGCAAAGTCCCGCCCCATTTGCGCCACGCGCAACACATGATCTGAAAACACATAAAATATTTCAGCGCCTGCAATGGCGCGACGTTCATTATCCAAATCAATGAGTGCTTGGTGACGCGCATCAAGAAATGGCGCAATCACATCTGTAAAAATTGGATCATTATCAGGACGCGTGTTTCTAAAATGATCGGTCATAAATGATTTTCCTCTACGGGCAGTTGCATCACCCATTCTACCACATCATGGTTAAATCCCGCGCGTCTTAATCGCGCGTAATGTTTATCGTGATCAAGGTCGCGAAGGATATGAGAGCCAAGGCGTTTCCGTTTGCAATAGATTTGTATGCGCTCTTTTTGCGCGTCCGTGTCATTATCTATTTCTGAGACTAATTCTGAGATATGATCTCTATTGAGTTGTTTTACCATGAGTTTTTGTTTTATTTGAACAATGGGCAACCCTTTACGATCAAGACTATCACGCACGGATGTCCCATATAATTCGTCATTTAAATATCCGTTTTTGAGCGCCCAATCACGAGCCTCAACAATCCAATCCCGTTCTACGGGTTGTCGTTTACGCATGAATTTTCTCTCCATCACGCTTTCAAAACGTGCAACGGAGGCTGGAAATCTTTCAAGATAACCTTGTGCCACAAATAGGAATTTTTCTTTTGTGTACGGACGCATTGCACGCTCACGTTTTTTCTCCCATTTATCTTGCTTTTGGCTCTTTTCATTCATCGCAATCAGTTTACTATCATACGTGCTCAATAATCAAAAAAGAATTGCAAAAAAAACTATGATGAATTTAATTGGCGTTCAAACTTTGGCCAAACGCGAAACCAATCGTTTCCTCAAAGTCTATATGCAAACGTTATTGTCGCCATTGGTGACGACTGTTTTATTTTTCTCAATTTTTGCGCTTGGCGGGATGAGGGGCGATATCGCTGATGCCCCGCAAATTTTGGGCACAAGTTTCATGCAATTTCTTGCCCCTGGATTGATCGTTATGTCGATGGCGCAAAACGCGTTTGCCAACACATCAAGCTCTGTCCAAATTGGCAAAGCGCAAGGTAATTTAACCGATATTCTTATGGCACCGCTTGGCCCTTGGGAATTGATGGTGGGCTATCTTAGTGGCGCTGTGGCGCGCGGGATATGTGTCGGGCTTGTCTCTGGTATAGGTCTGTCTTTTTTCATTGATATTCAAATCACACATTTATGGGCGATTGCTTATTTTGGGGTTATGGGCTGTGTGATGATGGCGGCGTTTGGTCTCATGGCGGGGCTTTGGGCGGATAAATTCGATCATATGGCGGCCATTACTAATTTTATCGTGACGCCACTCACATTTTTGTCGGGGACATTTTACACGCTGGATCGCTTACCAGAATGGATACAAATACCAGCCAGTTACAACCCATTTTTCTTTATGATTGATGGATTTCGCTATGGGTTTATTGGCCAAAGCGACCATTCAATTATGGCGGCCTTAATTGGCTTTACCATCGTCACAGCTATAGTTGTCGGTGCGGCGTATTCACTTATCCGCGCGGGATATAAGATTAAATCTTAACGCTTTTTATGATATAATAGTTGCATGACAGACTCCCATGTGATGCCCATATATGACCGACTTCCGCTACGCGCCACGCGCGGGGAAGGGATTTGGATTTACGATGATAAAGACAACAAATATCTTGATGGCAGTTGCGGATATGGCGCAACCAATCTAGGCCATTGTCATCCACATGTGACCAAAGCCCTCCACGACCAAGCCGATAAGCTTTGGCATTGCTCCAATGCGCTCGTTATTCCAGCCCAAGAAGATTTTGCAAAACGTCTTTGTGATCTCTCATTTGGGCACAGCGTTTTCTTTTGTAATTCGGGGGTCGAGGCGTGGGAAGCCACGATTAAAATCGCGCGTAAATATTTTGCTGACAAAGGACAACCTCATAAAAATAGAGGCATCACATTTGAAGGATGTTTCCACGGACGCACATTGGCTGCCGTTTCGGCGGCAAAACGTTCATATATGGTTGATGGATTTGCGCCCTTAATGGATGGTTTTGATCAAGTGCCGGTTTATGATTTGGAGGCTCTTAAAAAAACCATCACACCAAACACAGCCTATATTAATTATGAAACGGTTATGGGTGAGGGCGGGCTTACCGCGCTTGATATTGATTTCCTAAAAGAACTTAAAAAACTAGCCGACCAGCATGATTTATTGTTAATAGCCGATGAAGTGCAATGCGGGTTTGGACGCACGGGCACATTATTTGCGTATGAGCAAACAGGCGTGATCCCTGACCTCATGTCGCTCGCCAAAGGCATCGGCAACGGCTTTCCTATGGGCGCGTATATCGCTGGAGAGAAATGCAAAGACGTATTGGGCGCAGGGTCTCACGGCTCAACATTTGGTGGTAACCCTGTGGCATGCGCCGTTGGTATGGCGGTTTTAGATGTGATGACCGAACCTAAATTTTTACCACACGTCAATAAAATGGGCGACTATTTGACCAAAGGATTGCAAGAAATCGTTGATGATTACTCTGAGATGTTTGACTCTAAAATCCGTGGGCGCGGGTTGATGCGCGCGGTGCAACTCAAAAAACCCTACACCAATAAAGATTTAGGAATAGCGTGTTACGATGAAAAATTGCTTTTGCTGTCGGCCTCACAAAATGTATTGCGCGTTATGCCCGCGCTGATTATTGACGAGACAGGCATAGATGAGATATTAACGCGCCTAAAAAAGGCAATACTTGCAATCTCTTAAAAATCTTTTATAACCATGTCGTTATGAGTGAAAAAGAAGACATTATAATTACTATAGCCAATGACAACGTGGCGGATGATTTGATCTTGCCATTTTCATTAGAAACAAGCGCTTTACGCGGACGTGTGGCGCGTTTGGGACACGTACTTGATGATATTCTTGTGCCCCATAATCTTGATGACAGGGTTGCGCAAATCCTCGCTGAAGCGCTCACGGGTGCCGTTCTTTTTGCGGCGATGATTAAATATGAAGGCATATTCACACTACAAATCCAAGGCGATGGCGCAGTGCCGTTGTTGGTGGTTGATATTAATTCGGCAGGTGAATTGCGCGGATATGCACGCGCGGACAAAGCCTTGCCGAAAAAGAAAAAACCAAAAATTACAGACCTTGTGGGTAAGGGCTACATCGCGTTCACGGTTGATCAAGGTCAAGGCGAGGATCGTTACCAAGGCATTGTTCCGCTTGAGGGCGATAGCTTTGAAAACATGTGTCAAAATTATTTCGAGCAATCTGAACAGATCAAGACCAGCTTTCGCATCGGCGCACGTAAAATTGATGGTAAATGGCGGGCGGGCGGTGTAATGCTGCAAAAAATGCCTGATGAAGGCGGCCTTGCGGTGGTGGACGCAGACACAAACGATGAAGATTGGGAACGCGCGCATATTTTATTGCAATCAGTTAAAGACACAGAGTTAACGAACGCCGATATGTCGAGCGAAGATGTTTTATTCCGTTTGTTCCACGAAGAAGGCGTGCGCATATATTCTACGCAAAACGTGACCAAGGGATGCCGTTGTTCCAACGAAAAACTCGAACAAGTGTTATCAACCCTTAGCGAAGAAGATCGGGAAGAATGCGTAAAAGACGGCGCGATCACAATGACATGCGAATTTTGCGCGAAAGATTGGGTTTTTAAAACTTAATAGATCATTTGTGCAAATCACTGTAATATGTGTCGCATGACCTATAAAAAATTACTTCTTGTATCCGTATTGTCTCTTGGCTTAACAGCGTGTGGTGGTTCAATTGACCGCCATGAATTGCGTGGCATTGTCCCAAGTTTAACATTTGCCCAACTTGAACCTTTGCCGATTATGGTGGAAACCATAGATACAAATATTGATGTAAAACCATATGATCATAACGCGCCAATGGCACACACGCCCATTGATAGAGCTTTTGCGAGTTATGTGGCGCAACGTTTTGTGAAAACAGGCGGGGCGGGCACTGGCACGCTTAAAATAACGTTGGTGGATCATCAGCTTGTCAAAACCATCATGAATACGGATGCAAAACTCACATCGTGGACGAAATTGGATCAATTGACGGAGTACAAAGCGTCAATGAGAGTGAACCTAAGCTATAACGATGGGCGTGGTGAAACGTTCAAAACGCTTACGCTGTCACAACAAGCCGAAATTCAAATCCCGCAGCGCGTGTCACTCGCAGAGCGTGAGGAGATGGAGCAAGCCTTCATTGAAAAACTCATTGCCGAATTGGATAAACAAATCGTGAATGAATTAAACACACGGCTTTTGATTTTATAATCTTTTTTTTTAAAAAAGAGACATTAAAAAACCCCGCTGATTAAGGCGGGGTTTTTGTTATTCGTTAGATGCGGTTATATTACTCGAAAGTAATGGTCGCACGGCGGTTCGCAGGTTCACGAACATTGTCACCTGTTTCCACAAGTGGATCATTCTCACCGCGTGTCTCAGTCATAATAGTTTGGGCTGTGACACCACGTTGTGCCATAGCATCGCGAACGGCATCAGCGCGTTCTTGACCAAGGTTCACGTTGTAGCTGTCTGTACCAGATGTATCGGCATGACCGACAACACGGATGGTTGTGAAGTCACGACCAGCGGCACTTTCGGCAGCGGCGTCAACAACATTGATACCACCTTCACCGATTTGAGATTTATCCCAATCGAAGAATACAAGGTAAACAGCGTCTTCATTTTTCAAAGGTTCTGTTGGCACATAAGGCGCTTCAACCATTGGCGCAGGTGCAGGCTCTGGGCGCGCACGACCAGCAACGGCTTGTTCTAATTGAGCGATGGCCGCTTCAAATTCGCTTTGGCAAGGTAGGTCATGATTGTCACCAAATGCCCAGCTGCTTTCAACTTGTTCAATCCAGCAGTCGTAACGGGCTTGAGCCACAGCAGACACATCAGGTGCCAATTCTTTTGCACCAAGGTCATATACGTTAATCAAACGAGCGCGTTGCTCGGCAAAACCGCGAACAGCTTGTAATGGAACGTTCCAATCAGCCACTGATTCAGGAAGTACTTCTTTACCAGCAGCGGTTTCCAAACCTTTACGTGCAAACAAAATTGAGTCAGCCGTGTCGCGCTTATTGTCTAGCAAGTAATTTGAAAAATTACGGTACTCGGTGGTCAATTGCTGAGCAAACGGTGATCCTGTTGAACCAGCACGATTAAGCATTGAGATTTCTTGGTCGGATTGGAATACGCTACACGCGCTAAGTCCAGTGATGAGTAGGGCGCTGATGGCCATAGCTTTCATTGTGGATCGCAAAGTTTTTTTCATGGTGGCTCCGTTGATCGTTTGCATTAATTGCTTGTTAAAAATTCGTTAGTTCATAAGGTTTTAAGGCTAAAAAAGACATTTGTAAAGTATAACCGTTACAAAAGCGTGAAAGTTCCTCAAGAAAAAGCTAATTATATTGACATATTGCAAAAATGGTATAATTTGTATTCAAAGACTATTAATTTCCTAATGATAATATATTGATCGCGCGCTATTGATTAGCCGAGCCATAATCGGCATATTCGTTTCATCATGAAAGCTGAAACACGAAATATTGCTGACCAAATAGAACAATCCCTTGGCCTTTTGCGGAGGTTTCTTTGACTGGAACGTCGCCCTTAAACGCCTAGAGGAACTTAACAGTTTGGCTGAAGACCCCAAATTATGGGATGATCCCGAAGCCGCACAAAAACTCATGAAAGAACGCACCAATTTGGACAACGCCATATCGGCAGTGCGTGACATTGAAACCGAATTACAATCCAACATTGATATGATTGAAATGGCAGAAGCTGAGGGGGAGCCTGAATTGGTTGCCGAGGCGGAAAAGGCCATTGAAACACTTGGCGATACAGCGTCAGACAAACAAATTGATGCGATGCTATCGGGTGAAGTCGATGGCAATGATGCGTATTTAACGATCAATGCGGGGAGCGGTGGCACGGAAGCCCAAGATTGGGCGCAAATGTTATTGCGCATGTATGTTCGCTGGTCAGATAAAAAGGGCTATAAAGTTGAAACGCTCGAGGCCAGTGATGGCGAAGAAGCGGGACTTAAATCCGTGACCATTCATATCAAAGGCGACAAAGCCTATGGCTGGCTCAAATCAGAAACGGGCGTGCATCGCCTTGTGCGCATATCCCCATTTGATAGTAATGCCAAACGTCATACGAGTTTTAGCGCGGTGAACGTGTCCCCAGTAATTGACGATGATTTTGAAGTTGATATCAATGAGGGTGATTTAAAAATTGATACTTACCGTGCTTCTGGCTCTGGTGGTCAGCACGTGAATACCACTGATAGTGCCGTGAGGATCACACATTTACCAAGCGGCATTATCGTGGCGTGTCAAAGCCAGCGTTCACAACATAAAAACAGAGATGCCGCGATGAAAATGCTTAAAGCGCGTATGTATGAAGTTGAAATGGCCAAGCGTGAAGCTGAAAAAACGGGTGCACATGAAGAAAAAACAGATATTGGCTGGGGTCATCAAATCAGATCGTACGTCTTGCAACCCTATCAAATGGTCAAAGATTTACGCACGGGCGCAGAAAACACAGATAGCGCGGGGGTATTGGACGGCAACATTGATCGCTTTATGAAGGCGTATCTTGTGTCGGGGTTAGAAAAAGATTGAGGATAAGAGGAAGCTAATAATGTCTAAAATATGGTTAACTTATGCATGGAAAGACAATGAAAACGATGATGTAGATCACGTTATACAGCAAATACAAAAAGCAGGATTGAATGTCGGTTACGATAGAGTGAAGTTGAACGCAGGCCAAAAGCTATGGGATCAAATCGATAGGGCTATTAATGATCCATCAAATAATGGATGGGCCATATATGTCACCGAGAATAGTTTAAATAGTGAGCCATGTCAGGAAGAATTAGCATATGCTTTAGATAGAGTAATTAGAACGCGTGGCGTAGATTTTCCATTAATAGGGATTTCCCCAAAGGCATTGGATAGATCAATTATTCCTTCATCAATAGCAACAAGACTCTATGTTAACTTAACAGATACAGATTGGCTGGAACGTATTGTGGCAAGTGTTAATAACACTGACGTTAGGTTAAAAGAAAAAAACATAATACCTTATGGTATAAGATACCATAAGACTGGTGAGAGTCATGTAATTGAAGTATGGCCACGATCAGGAAGATGGGCACCCTTCTACTCTTTTGTACAAGCGAAAGATAAAGATTGTTATAAGGCGGCTATGACTGGTTCTAGCAATATGGTGCCACTAGCTTCTATGGTATCATTGCAGCATGAAGGCTTAACTGAAGATAAAAAACTTTATGGAAATATAGTGCAGGCAGCAGTAGATTTGAATAATACGGGATATACTTATCTAAGTTCATTGACAGAAAAATTTATTTTTGGACAAGAGTCGGAACTATATGCAATTGATTTAAATAGTTTCTTAAAAAACTAAATCATCCAACACAATATAATACATATCATCCGTGATATCGTTGCGCTTTGTTTGTCCTGTCAGGACTAACGCGCCTTTAATTCCGCACGCATCGGCAAGCGCCATATCGGTTTGAAGACGATCTCCGAATAAAACAGCACGCGAGCGTTCAATATTATTATTCGCAAACACTGGATCAAGAAATGCCTTATTAGGTTTACCGATCACAATCGGATCAAGTGTACGCACTAGTGTGGTTTCAATCAGCGCCAATAACGCGCCGCTATCAGGGATATTACCAAATGGAGCAGGGCAATAAGGGTCAGGCTGGCATAAAATGACGGGCAGATCATGATTTTTGATAAGGTTGCACACGGTTTGTAATTGTTCGTAATCCCAATTTTGACACAATCCTAATAT
>JBBKXB010000040.1:0-34376 GCA_037969255.1 Bdellovibrionales bacterium
AAAGGTTTTGCGCAAGCCCAAGGATCACAGTGGAAACATTTGGGACGTATGCGCAATGAGTTTAATAACGCGTGGCAAGAAATGGCGCTGGAACAAATGAAACTGATAGTAGATCAAGCAATGTTGCGCCGTTTATTCCAGTTCTCACCATGAAAGAAATGTTTCCAGATAAGAATCTTGATTTTAAAGAACGATATATCCAATCTTCAGAAATGCTTGTAAGTTTATTAGAGAATAACCCAGATTGTATGATCTCTAATATGAGAGATAATTTTTTCAAACCTCCATTTAAAGTTTGCATCTCTTATAATAATTCTCGTCAGGATCCTTATCTGATCATTGATATTGATGGGAGCTTGGGTAGTTGCACGGATTCAGGAAGTTCTAAATTGGGTATTATGAATTTGATTTCTTGAACCGTATTACAAGAAGCCTGCTTTAATCAGATTTAAATAAACGACTTCCTAATCAAAATAATAATTTAAGAATAAATAAATTATGCAATGATCCATTGCTGGGGTCTACAATATTTTATAGAATGTCCACTTTTTGGGGCTACATGGATGAAGCTCACTATAAAGGATCGGATAAAAATACCATGAAAGCTTTTGAAATTGCGCGTCAAACAACACATGCCAATATGATGGATGTTACGCATGCGTTGTTTAGAAATGCTAGATATGATGCTGGACAAGGTTTAATCAAAAATCTAGCTGAATTGATTTGTACTACATTTCCGCATCCGCAAAATCCAACACCTTATAAAATGATGAAGGTCAAAGGGTATGATATAACAGGCATGCGTCCCTAGTTTTGCTTAAGCTCTAGCCATTCATCGCGTGTTAGTAACATTTCATCATTCATATCCTCGCCACTATGTGCGCGCCATGAATATTTTTTAGAGCCTATATGTTTGAAACCAGATTTTTCTATAACGCGCTTTGAGGCGGGATTAGATACGGCGCAATTGATCCGTAGAAACTCGAAGTTTAGCTGTGTGAATGCAACATCTCTTATGGCAGTTAATGCCTCGGTCATGTAGCCTTTACCGTGGTATGGTGTGCCTAGCCAGAAACCAATATGCTCTCCCTCGCTAGGAAGCTCTCGATCCAGCTCAATCTCTCCGATCATATAATTAGGATTATCTTTTTCATTAATAGCCCAAAACCAGTGATCTTTGCCTTGTTCGAGTTTAATATAATCATGATAGAATTTTTCAGCGCCATCACATGGATATGGCCAGTTATCGTTATTTTTTAAATGTTTGATCACATCCCACATGGCAAAATAACGTTGTGTATTCGCAATGTCTGTTTCTACCACAGGGCGCAGATGTAAATGTTTTGTATCAATAATCATTTCTTAAGTTTTAACCAATCATCGCGAGTCATGATAAAAACGTCTTCCATTTGATCGCCACCGCCAGTGGGAAGCGCGCCTTTTTTTGTTTTGACAAAGCGCATGCCTTGTTTTTCCTTGACGCGGCGCGAGGCTGGATTGCTTACGGCGCTTGTGGTGCATAGTTGTTCAAATCCGAGTGATGAAAACGCAAAATCCGTAACGGCTGTGGCTGCTTCTGTCATATAGCCTTTTCCGTGATAGGGGAGACCAAGCCAAAACCCACGATTGCTATGCTCATTAATGGGATAATAACGCAACTCAACTTGTCCGATCATGTAATCAGGATTTTCTTTAGTATTTATTGCCCAAAACCAGCGGTCTTTGCCTTGGTTGGGCGCAACTACAGAATGGTAGAAATCTTTTGCGCCATCATCAGGGTAAGGCCATGGGACTGTGTTTATTAAATGGCGGATAACACCCCAATGCGCGAAGTATTTTTGGACATTGGGTATATCTGTTTCTACCAACGGGCGTAAATGTAATCTCTCAGTATTCAATATCATTTTAGTTTTTCTCTTATTTCTCACATTAAAAAAGCCCGCGTAAAGCGAGCTTTTAAGAATAGTTATTCTAAGTTCGCTTATGCAGCGGCGATTTGATCGTTGGCCGCCTCGTTGATGACTTTACCCATTAAAATCTCGAGCTTATCTGATGCATCTGTTTCAGTGATTTCTTCAACAGCCGCAACTTCACGGGCAAGACGTGATAAAGCGTTTTGATAAATTTGGCGCTCTGAGAAAGATTGCTCAACTTCACCAGTGTTACGTTTTAAATCGCGCAGTACTTCGGCAATAGAAACGGGATCACCTGAATTGATTTTTGTTTCATATTCTTGGGCACGACGTGACCACATTGTGCGTTTGATACGGGCGCGACCTTTGAGTGTTGACATAGCGTCTTGGAGACGATCGCCACTGGCAAGTTTACGCAAACCTTTGGCGCGCGCTGTTGTGACTGGAACGCGAAGGATCATACGATCGTGTTTAAAACTGATTTTATACATGGACACTTCTGTGCCACCAATTGTTGCTGTTTCAACGCCATCAACAGTACCGACACCATGTGTAGGATAGACCACATAATCGCCAAGACTAAATTCGTTGTTGTTTTGTGACGCAGCGCTCGCCTTCGTGATTGTTGTTTTGATTGTCTTTGTTTTTGGGGCGGTTGCTCTTGCCATGTGAGTGTAATCCTTGTCGGTTCATCGTTGTTAAAAATAAAAGCAGCCTTTTAAGGGGCCGCCTATAATAATAAGGATTCGTATTAGCCTGTAACCCTTATGATGCTAGGACTATAGTACATTTTACCCCAAAAAGCAAGGTTTTTATCAGAAATTTTAATATTTTATTAACATATTGACATTTTTGTACGCGATACGCTATGTCTGGGGTTAAGAAAAGAGATTATACAATGGACGATGATTTTTTAACAGCCAATACAGCGCGCGATGAAAATGGCAACCCAATCAAAAGAATTGATGCTAAAATTTCTTGTTCAGATGCTTCAATATGCCACGCTTTCACGCAAGCCATTGAGGCAAAATTAAGAGCACCAGCAGTTACGGAAGCCGTAATGGAATCCTTTTTAAAGAAAACTAAGTTGGATGGCATTGAAAAAGGATCAGATATTTGGAATGAAATTCAAAACGATTACGGTTTGAACGATTTTTTAAGTAATTGCACAACGCTTGAGATGATGGCGTTATGTGTAGTCCAATTTGGAGAGTGTGATGATTTGGGTGAAATGAAACCTTGCGTAGCACCACGACCTATCGATTGCATCACTAAGGCAGAAATATACACTGTCATTTTAGCGAGATTGGGTAAAAGGAAAGAGTTTTTAGCGTGTTTGCCTCAAATTGCTGCACAAGATAATCATATAGAAGCGGTAAAAACCTTCGCGCCCCATTACACGGAAATGTGTGGTTGGCTAAGAGTACCATCAATAAATTAATCGCCCGTGCCAGGTTTCGTCGAAAAGTCTTTCGGGTATTTGTCTTTCTTATCTTTCCAATCGTCTGCATCGGCTGGTGCTGGTTTGATGCGCGTGATCACAGGCCATTTGTTTGACCAGTCACGGTTGATGGCCACCCATGGGGTCGCAACGGGGTCACTGTCTGGGATGATGGCTTCGATAGGGCATTCAGGTTCGCATACGCCGCAATCAATGCATTCTTCGGGATTGATCACGAGCATGTTTTCGCCCTCGTAAAAGCAATCCACGGGGCATACTTCTACGCAGTCGGTATATTTGCAGTTAATGCACACATCTGTAACAACGAATGTCATGACATATCTTTTATCATGTTTTTCTTATTGAGCAAGTATTCACGAATGGCGATCACAACGCCAGAGCCAACGATGATGGACGCACCAAGAATGAAATGTTCGGTTGGAACGTCACCGAACACCAAATAGCCAACAACGGTCACAAATATAATTTGGATGTAGGTGAATGAGCTTACGAATGCCCCAGGGGCTTTCATATAGGCTTGATTTAAAAATATTTGACCAATGCCAGCGCTGATGCCAGCGATAATAAGGAGAGGCCATTGTTCTAATGTTGGAATAAAGCCTTCATAAATAGCAAAGGGTAATAAAAGCAACGTACCTGTGACATGAAGAAATATAGTCATAGCGGCAGGGCTAACCGCGTCTTTTAAAGATCGCACCATAGCCATATTCAAAGACATGATGATGGCGGCGCAAATCGCAATAATTTGACCGTATATATCCGTGCTAAAACTTGGATCAAGAACAATGATAACCCCTATGAAACCGACGATAATAGCGCTCCAACGCCATTTACCAACATGTTCACCGAGTAGAAAAATTGAAATAATGCATAAGAAAAATGGCGAGGCAAAATGAAGCACTGTGGCCTCGGCCAAAGGTAATAATTTAAAGGATGTGAACACGCACCACATAGCCATGATGCCCATCAACGTGCGCGTTAAAAGCGCTTTCCATTCGTTGTGAAGCACACCTGAGATTATATTTTTAGGGGTTCGCAACCAAAAGGCCACAGGAATGATCCCAAACAAAAATCGGCAAAACATGATGGTAAAAATTGGCACGCCCAAACCAGCCGATAATTTGACGAACGTAGACATAGCGGTGAAAAACATCGTAAAGCCAAGCACCATGCCGACAATTGAAAGCGGAGATGTGACACGGTCACTGCCATGCACGTTTACTTTGAGTGAAGAAGGGGTGGGCATAAAAGAATCTTTTGCTTTCTAAAACGACACGTGACTATATTTAACCCATCATGTCCATCTTAAAAGTTGAAAAAGAAAACAATTCTGAAATCGTTTCTTTGAAAACAGTCAATACCTATGTGCGGTTTTTGGAAAACTTGGGGCAAGACAAAGTTATTTTGTCAGGGCATTTATTGGCCAAGGATATTGATTTTAAAAGCCCCGTTTTCGAGGCTCACGGACGAGAGCGCGTCATCGAAGTGTTCAGCGCGTTGTCTGCCACCGATGGCTATACATTCAAAGTGCATCATATTTTGCCAAGTGATAATCCGCATACGTATTTTTTGCGCTGGGATCGCGCCGTTCAAAATGGTGGTGAGAGAGTCGTGACGAGCGGGATGAGTGAGATTACCGTGTCTCTTGATTTTCAAATTGTCTCACATATCGAGTATTACGACCCAAGGCTAAACGTGAAAAAAGAGCTGTCATTATGGGGCGTCATCAATAGATTTTTTAAAAGAGAGTATTAAACGTTAAAACTGAGTGCGTTCTTGTTTAACGTTCCTTGAGAGCCAACAAATATGGGATGGCATTGGTTGCCATGACCAAATAACGCGTTGGTGGCGATTGGTAATCCGTTGCTGTGTTCTTTGACTATATCAAAGATATCAAACCCAAACGGGCGTCCACTATCACGCATGCTGGTAAAGTCACCCAAAACCAAAGCTTTGACGAAACCTTCATTAAATAATCCGCTAAGATTGGCGTGAAGCATAAGGCGATCAATGGTTGAGTATTCTTCCGCGACATCTTCAACGCATAAAATACTGTCTTTGAAATAATTAAGGCCTTCATTGGCGAGTATAAGCGGGAGTAGGGAAAGGGTGCACGCAATAATCCGCCCTTTTATGGATGCGCCATCATAATCAAGATTTAACGGGGTGATATCACCAGAGAGGGCAGAAAGGCTTGGTGCACTGTAGTTGTGATCGCGTTTGGAGATTTGATGAAGCGTGGGCGCTAGAATAGTCACCCAATTAAGTTTATGCGTGATGGCATTTAGTAAGGCACTGTTATCGCTCATGCCCATAACAATTTTTGGACGTGCTTTTGAGAGTGTTTTCCAATCCAACAAAGGCACAATTTGCGCACTACGGTGACCGCCCGCAGCGCATAAAATGGCATCGAACTCATCGCTAAGGAGTGCTTTTTCGAGATGTTTTGCACGGTGCGCGGCGGTGCCTGCTATTTGTCCATATTGCTCAAATAAACCATTAGACAATTCGATTTTATAACCCTCACGCTCTAAAATCTTTTTTGCTTTTTCAATCAAGTGTGGCTCTGCGTGACTAGAGGGCGCACAAATGCATATTTTTGAGTCGGGCTGTAGTGTTTTTGGAAGCTTGTTCATATATAAAAGTGTGCCAGCGATTAAGCGAAGCTACAAGAATTTAAATAATGTTAGATGATGGATATGGTTTTCCTAACGCGGAAAATCCTAAAATAAAGAAGTAATAGAGTTAAACGTCTTGATCTGTTGTAGTGGTTTCGACAGGCGCGCTGTCTGTATTCACTCGTGGAGCAGGCGCAATTTCAGCTTGAGACTGGGCTTGACGTGCATTTTGAACATCAATAATCGAATCATTGCTTTGACGATACGCTTGAAGTTGTTGCTTAGTAGGTGTCTGAGAAATTACATCCCCTGTTTCCGCTTCACGAAATTCAAGGATGGCTTTATCAAATTCATTATCAAGACGAATTCTCGTGCTCAAATACGGAGCAGGAGTAACCTGCTGAATTCTCTCAGGATTTGCCGCATAACTGTTGACGGTCGAAGCTTGTACAGCCTCACCACGTGCAACCACATTATTTGCCAAAGCAGAGTTTACTGCTTCTATCATAATTAAATATTACGACTTTTCAGCCGCAACCCCCAATAAGTTAAACTTACCAAATACTATTATCTCATAAAAATAGGGTTTTGTCAAAACAAAAGGGATGATTTCCTAATGGGATATAGTGATGGATAGTTATATATTATCGCAATATCGGTTTTCATTGCGTTTATCCGCTGATTTCTTTATCTTAGATGGATGATTTGGTGCGCTTCTTGCACAATCATCGATGATAAGTGCAGGTTTATAACTGCATAAAACAGGAAGGTTAGGTAAGTACGTGAGTGGTTTAGGAGATACATTAAAGGCTTTGGGCCCCGCAAGACTGGGCGTTATGGCATCCATAATCGTAGGTCTTTTGATCTTTTTCGTGTTTGTTACAACGCGCGTTTCACAACCTGATTTATCTATTCTTTATAGTGATTTGACCAATATGGATGCTTCTGCTGTGGCTGGAAAATTAGAAGCATCAGCTATTCCTTACCGTGTAAGCGCTGATGGAACGAGTGTGTTCGTGCCAGAATCTGAAGTGGGGCGTTCTCGTATGTTGCTCGCAGAGGCGGGACTTCCTAATGGTGGCTCTATGGGCTATGAAATTTTTGACCAATCCCAAGGCTTTGGCCAAACGCAATTTGTACAAAACATCAATCAAGTGCGTGCACTCCAAGGGGAGCTTGCTCGTACCATCACATCTATGGAGCCAATTCAATTTGCAAAGGTGCATCTTGTTCTTCCACAACGTCAATTATTTGAACGCCAAGCGGCTGAGGCCACAGGTAGCGTTACGATTAAACTCAAAAATAATGAACGCTTAACGAAACAACAAATATACGCCATTCAAAGCTTAGTGGCCAATTCAGTGCCTGGATTAAGCTCATCTCGTGTGAGTTTGATTGATAGCGAGGCCAATCTGTTGGCTGGTGGAGATGATGGCGGTGTTGGTGATAGCGGCAAGGCCGATGATAAACGCCGTGCCTATGAACAACGTTTGCAAATGTCTGTCGAAGAACTCGTGGGACGCGTGGTGGGCTTTAATAAAGTGCGCGCGCAAGTAACCGCCGATCTCAATTTTGACATCGTTAATCGTAGCCGTGAGATTTATGATCCAGACGGACAAGTTGTTCGATCAACGCAAGTGATCACAGACACTAATAATGAGGTCGAAGGATCCTCCTCCAACGGCGTTGTTGGTGTTGAACAAAATCTTCCAGGGCTTCCTGATGCGGCTAGTGGTGCTCAAGACACAATTGGTTCATCAAGTGAACGCACACAAGAAGTGACCAACTTTGAGATTAATAAAACCATTGAAAGCATTACATCTGAAACTGGTGAGGTGACGAGTTTATCCGTGGCCGTGCTCGTGGATGGCAATTACACAATGGACGAAGAAGGCAATAAAACGTACGAAGCGCGTAGTGAACAAGAGATTGCGCAACTGACGGCGCTGGTTCGTTCTGCAGTGGGCTATGACGAAGCGCGTGGTGACACGGTTGAAGTGGTTAACCTTCCTTTTGCTGATATAGAAGGTGACTTTACGGAAACCGCAGAAACAAGCTTCTTTGGATTTGGTAAAAAAGATATTCTAGGTCTGGTGGAAATGCTCACGCTTACAATTATGGTGATGTTGGTATTGCTCTTGGTCGTACGCCCTGTGCTCTCTAAAATCTTAGCCGCTATCCCCGCCGCAGGCACTGGGGGTGGTTATGGCCCTGATGGTGGATTAATTGGCGCAGATGGCACACCCGCTTTGGCTGGCCCTGATGGCGCGCCAATGTTGACCGATCAATCTGGTGGCGCTGGCAGTTACGCACCACAAAGACAAGAAGAGTCATTAATCGATATGGAACAAGTTGAGGGACGCGTTAAAACCTCAAGTATCAAAAAAGTGACAGAGATTGTTGGTAATCACCCTAGTGAAACCGTGTCTGTGATCCGTAATTGGATGTCACAAGAATAACTATAAATAGGAGCAGATTTTATGCGCACACGTGAAGATTATAGATCGCTAACAGGACCTGAAAAAGCAGCCATTTTCTTGCTGTCATTGGGTGAAGAACAAACGACCAAGATTTTTGAACATATGGATGAAGAAGAAATTTTAGAAATCTCTCAACATATGGCGTCTTTGGGTAAAGTTAATTCCAGCGTGGTTGAACGCCTTTTTGTCGATTTTTCTGAACAAATGTCATCAACAGGCTCACTCGTGGGCACGTTGGATTCCACTGAGCGTTTGTTATCTAAAGTCCTTGGTAAAGACCGTATGGGCACAATCATGGAAGAGATCCGCGGCCCCGCAGGTCGTACCATGTGGGAAAAGCTTGGTAATGTATCAGAAGATGTTTTGGCAGGCTTTTTAGAAAAAGAATATCCGCAAACTGTGGCCGTTGTTCTTTCCAAAATTGACTCGGATCACTCGGCGCGTGTTCTTGCTTTATTAGACGAAAAATTTGCCGTTGAGGTTATTCATCGCATGTTGCGCATGGAAAATGTTCAAAAAGAAGTGCTTGAAGATGTCGAAAAAACATTGCGTACAGAGTTTATGAACAATTTAGCACGGACATCAAAACGTGACAGTCATGAAATTATGGCTGAAATTTTTAACAACCTTGATCGTAATGCCGAGAGTACATTTATGGAAGCCTTGGAGGGCTCCGCACCAGACTCCGCCGAAAAAATTAGATCGCTCATGTTCACATTTGATGATTTGATGAAACTGGATCCGCAATCAATCCAAGCGGTTATTCGCGCGGTGAATAAAGAACAATTGCCTCTTGCCCTAAAGGGCGCGACCGAAACGGTACGCGAGTTATTCTTTACCAATATGTCAGAACGTGCCGCTAAAATCATGAAAGAAGACATGGAGGCCATGGGCCCCGTACGTCTTAAAGATGTTGAAGAAGCGCAACAGGGCGTTATTGCTGGTGTGAAGGATTTAGAAGCCAAAGGCGAGATTACTATTGCGGTTGCGGGCGATGAAAAAGACGAACTGATTTATTAGGTCGTGGTGTAAATGGGAGATAAAGCCAGCAAGTATTTATTCAATAATCGAGATTTTAGCGATCAAGCGATTGCGGCTGAGATCAAAGCTCAAAAAAATGCTCCACCACAAACATTTAGTGAAGCGCAATTAGAAATCTTAAAAAAAAGAGCGTTTCAAGAGGGGTTCAATCAAGCCGTTCTAGAAGAAAAAGCCACCAAAGAGGCTCATTTGGTGCACGTATTTGATGAAATCAAACGCCATATTGATGTTCTGATCACCAGCGAGACCGTACGTTCAGCCCGTTTTGAAAAAGAGGCGGTGCATGTGGCGATGGCCATGATGACACATATATATCCCGTTCTTCAGGCGCATTGTGCCGATGATCAGCTTATGAATGATCTGACACATATATTAGAGAAAAACAGAGACCAAGACGCAATCGCGCTTAAAGTACACCCAGAAATGATGGAGCTTGTACAAAATCGCTTTGCGGCATGGGATGCGATCACGATTGAAAGCGATCCTAGTTTGGGTGTTTCAGATGCAAATTTATCGTGGCCAAATGGCGGCGTTGATATCAACCGAGATGCGATGGCCTCTCAACTAGACACGCTTATAAGCGAGCTTTTGCATGGTAAAGCAACGCCTGATGCTAAACCGCTTGAAATCGATAATACCGAACTTATGCATGAGGCAAAGACTTTGGACGCAGACCAAGAGGCTGTTGGAGATAATAGCGCCGTAGCTGAAAGTGGAGATAGCGAAAACAGTCCAGATCAAAGTGGAAAACAAAAAACCGATCTGGATGTTGAGTGATTTCGTGAATGTCTCACTGATACGCCCCATTGAAAAAGCAGCAAAGGGAAGTAGGTCTGTTAAACTAACATAGCTAATTTTGAAACCTATTATAGCTATAATACAGCATAAAAAAATACGTAATGAGAATGTTTTTTTGAGATACTTTTGAGGTGTTATAAATTGTATTACTGTTCCTACTAAAGCGGAACCAGCCATAGCAACAGCAGTCATTTCACCTAATGATAACCAATATAGCAGATACATAGTTCCAGCACTTATTGCAAAACCCAACACGGCTGTGCGTTCTTTAGATAATGCGCAGCAAAAGCTAAAGATGGTGGCTATTATGATGAAGATTTGATCGTACATTGTTTACATTCACTCACATTGTTTATTATTGTTATCTTTAATGATAAGTGAATATGTTAATAAAAGGTTTAAGATTAGATTGGATTTTTTATATTTATAGCAACAAGTTTTAAAATCTTATCGCTAAAGCCTAATTTGTATGAGAGCGCTGTAATCTGCGCTATAAACAGAATAGCAAAAGAGCTAATGGTGATGATATCACCGCCCGATAATGTGAAGCTCAGCCATAAGACCGACGAGAACAAGTAACCAATTTGAATGTTGATACCTTTTCTAAATGTTTCGCTCAGGCGACTGTTAAGGAATGCGAAAAACGCCAGAATATCGGCTGGATTAACGTAGCTAATTTTAAAACAAACCGCGCCCAATAAGACGACAAATAAAAGGCGTATAGGCATTGTTAAGGTTAAATATTTATCAGGCGTGGCAAGCTGGATAAACGTGCCCGTGAAAGCCGCAATGGTCATGTATAGAGCGGTCATTTCACCATTGATGAACCAGTGATATATAAACAAGGAATGACATAGCAGTGAGAGGCCGAGCACGTGAAAACGGCGGCTTACAAGAGAGGCAGAGATAGAAATCATCGTGCCGAGCACAATGACAAAAAACCCTAACATGGCGAACATGCTCACTTATTCTAATGTGGTTGAGAATCAGTGTTGCAACTTTTGATTACAACGCAGCTTTCTTAGCTTAAAATATAGCAAAAATATATAAAGAAATCATTAAAAATTCAATTAATTTAGAGGCACTTGACCGCCGCCCTGATTATCGTGATACTGATGTTATGGCTGATGAAGAGAACACAAAAGCAGAAGACGTTAAGTTAGATGAAAACGATCTAGGTCTGGCTGAAATCAAAGATGATACAAGTGGCGAAACGGACAACCCGCACGTGCCAGGCGAAGCCATGATCAAAGAGGTTGAGGCGATCTATGATATTCCTGTGACATTGTCGGCTGTTTTGGGCACATCGCAAATGCGCGTGGATCAATTGCTGCGCCTTGGTCGTGGTGCTGTGGTTGAGCTTAACCGAAAAGTTGGCGAAGCCATTGATATTTACGTGAATAATCGCCTTGTGGCGCGCGGTGAAGTGGTTGTTGTTGAGGATAAGCTTGGCATCACTATGACTGAAATCATCAAATCAGATCGCGGATAATCGGATTGGCCATGGCGCAAGCTGATAAAAAACCCACGACCAAAAAAACACCTATACTCGAATCAGATCAAAAGAGAACTAAAAAAACGGGTGAAACATCCGTTCCCACACCTGATTCTAATTACGCCGTTCCTGATCCAGTGATCCGACCCTTGCAACAAGTCGGCGCACTTGATTGGCAAACGATATCGGGACTTTTCATTGCCAATGGTTTGATTATTTTAGCGCTAATATTTGGCGGCAGCGCCAGCGCTTTTTTCAATATTCCTGCCCTACTTATTGTGGTGCTTGGTACGCTCGCTGTGACTTTGGCGTGTTTTAGTATGCATGACATTCAATATGCATGGCCTATTATAAAGAAATGTTTCTATTCAATGGGCAATGCTCCGCCCGCGTTGGCGCGCTCTTTGGTTGATATGTCGATCATCGTGCGCAAAAGGGGCACATTATCACTCGCCTCTTACGAATCAATATGGCGTAAAAACCAGCTTTTATACCCCTATGTCGCTATGGTGGTTGATGGATATAATCCAAGAGAAATCGAAGCTATGGCCGCGCAAGAACTTGAAACCGCACTTGACCAATATCGCAAAGCCGCCGCCGTGATGCGCCGCGCCGCCGAATTTGCCCCTGGCATGGGATTAATCGGGACGCTTGTCGGCCTCGTGCAAATGCTTGGACAACTCCAAAGCCCCGATAGTTTAGGGCCATCAATGGCGATTGCTTTGCTCACCACATTTTATGGGGCATTATTAGGCACGGTTGTGTTTTCACCGCTCGCCAATAAAATTGAACGCAACGCCAACCGCGAAGCCATTGCCCGCCAAATGATATTAACCGCCGCTTGTTCTATGGCTGTGATTGATAATCCGCGTCGCATTGAAATGGCGTTAAACGGATTTTTACCAACCGAACAGCGTTTGTCTTTTTTAACCAAAGACTTTAAATAGAGTAACATTATGAGATTATTAATTGTCGGATCATTAGAGGGTCACATTTCTGCCGCGGGTAAAATCGCCTTGCAAAAAGGTGTGAATGTTGCGCATGTTGAAGACACGGAAACGGCGCTTGGCGCATTGCGCAATGGCAAAGGTGCGGACTTAATCTTTATTGACATTAAACTGCCCATCGAAAAGTTCTTAAAAGATATGGAAGCCGAACGTATTGTGGTGCCTGTAATTGTGTGCGGACTTGGTAAAAAAGATGAAACGCCATCTGCCGTTAAAGCCATTAAGGCGGGCGCAAAAGATTACATTCCATTGCCACCAGATGTCGATTTGATTGTGGCTGTTTTGGCCGCGGTTGCCGAAGAACAATCGGGCATGATCGGCACGGACCCGACCATGCGCAAAGTGCTCGATATGGCGGATAAAATCGCCCCGTCCGAGGCCACCGTTCTTATCACGGGGCCAAGCGGTACAGGTAAGGAAGTGATGAGCCGATATATTCATTCCAAATCAAAACGCAAAGAAGCGTCTTTTATTGCGATCAATTGTGCGGCTATTCCTGAAAATCTACTCGAATCTGAATTATTCGGACATGAAAAAGGCGCGTTTACAGGCGCCGTGTCACGCCGTATCGGTAAGTTTGAGGAAGCCAACAATGGCACATTATTATTGGACGAAATCACTGAAATGCCCCTTCATTTGCAATCGAAATTACTGCGCGCCATCCAAGAGCGCGTGATTGAACGTATTGGCGGTAATAATTTGGTTAAAGTGAATGTACGAATACTCGCAACCAGCAACCGCGATCTACAAGCGTTTGTAAAAGAGGGCGGTTTTAGAGAAGATTTATACTATCGCCTCAATGTGGTGAATGTTGAGTTGCCAGCGCTTAAAGATCGCAAAACAGACATTTTGCCATTGGCGCAATTTTTCGTTGATAAATTTGCAGACCTTAATGGCGTTCCTAAAAAGAAAATATCGCTTGATGCACAAGCCAAAATTTCAAAATATGATTGGCCGGGCAATATCCGCGAATTAGAAAATACTATGCATCGCGCCATACTCGTGTCTGGTGAGGATCAACTTGAAGAAGACTCTATCCATGTGGATATAGCTGATGCTGTTGAAAGCGCCAAAAATGCTGAGCCGAAAGGGCAATCTCTCCAAGACTTAGAAAAAGCGCATATTTTAAACACGCTTGATCAATGTCTTGGTAATCAAAACCAAGCCGCAGCGATCCTTGGAATATCCATCAGATCACTGCGTGATAAACTTAACGCCTTTGAGGTTTAGATACTGCCGCTGATTGTGATGCAGGTACCGAATTTTGATGGTTTTCAAATGCTTCCAAGTACTCAGCAATTGTTGCTGTTTTAGTTGAGAAGTTACCTAATCTAATGCCTTGGCCTTTTACAGTGAGATTAAATCCCCTCGCTACCGCTACATCCGAGTATAATCTTTTGTGACCAGTTACAGTGGTCTTTGGAGGAAGTGCTTTTGCTAATTCTTGTAACTCAAATTTATCTAATGGTTTGGCTTTATTATTGAAGATCCACAAAGATTTTCTATAGGTCAACCCTTTGCTTTTAATGTAGTCAGGAGAGGTAATAACACATGGTTGGATGGCCGTATCAAAGAATTTTGGATTGCTCCTTTTAATTTTATCTACAATGATATCCAATAATTTTGAGCTGTCTCTTGATCGGTCATATATATTACTGCCATCGTACAAGTATAAGCTGTAGTGCGAGAGTTTTTTATTAGCAGTCTTTCTAGATAATTTCATATCTGGAAAGTTAACTAGTAAAGTGGCTAAAATATTGAGTCTATCATCATTCAACCCAGAGTCTTTACCAAGTATCAATTGTGGATCTTCAGAAGAAATTTCTTTTGTTTCTATAACGTCGCTCATTTTAGTCCTTAAGTTCTAGTTTGTTTAATCTTAACGCTACATATAATATGTAATTGTTAAATAGCAAGAGAAAAATGAATAAAAATATGGCGTGATGATAAAAATTCTTTACACTGATACTTATGGCTGAGGAAACCGAACAACCATTATTTTCATTTACGGGATTTAAAAATTCGGCGTTGCGCGGTGATGTCGCGCTGGCGTTTGGTATTATCCTCATTATCACGGTGTTGTTTTTGCCTATGCCCGTATGGTTGCTTGATATGTCTCTCGCGCTGTCTATCACATTCGCCGTGATGATCTTGATGACAACGCTTTTCATTGAGCGCCCGCTCGATTTTTCAACGTTTCCAACGATCTTACTTATATCCACGCTTTTGCGACTGGCACTCAACATTGCCACCACCCGTCTTATTTTGACGAATGGGCACGAAGGAGGCGCGGCCGCAGGCCAAGTGATTGAGGCCTTTGGCGGATTCGTGATGGGCGATAATTTCGTAATCGGGATTATCATTTTTGCCATTTTGATTATTATTAACTTTGTTGTGATTACTAAGGGTTCGGGGCGTATTGCCGAAGTGGCTGCACGGTTCTCTCTTGACGCTATGCCTGGTAAACAAATGGCAATAGATAGTGATTTATCCGCTGGGTTATTAGGCGAAGACGAGGCTAAACTCAAACGTAAAGAATTAGAACAAGAAAGCACATTTTTTGGATCTATGGATGGTGCCGCCAAATTCGTGCGTGGTGACGCCATCGCAGGTATGCTGATCACATTTATTAACGTGCTTGGCGGTATTATAATCGGTACAGTTCAACATGGGCTTACTGCTGGCGAAGCGGCGGCAAGTTATACATTATTAACTGTTGGTGATGGTCTTGTGAGTCAAATTCCTGCACTGATTGTATCGATTGCCGCGGGTTTATTGGTGTCAAAAGCAGGTATTCAAGGCTCTGCTGACAAAGCGCTTTTCGATCAATTGGGGAGCAATCCGAAACCACTCTTTCTAACATCGACACTTATGGCGGGGTTAGCCCTCATGCCAGGGTTACCGTTCTTTCCATTCATATTATTGGCAGGTGTCACGGGTGGTTTAGGGTATTTGACCATCAAAAAATCGGGAGATGCGCGTAACGAAGTGTCCGCGGCTAAAAAAGTTGAGGATGCGGTTATCCCAGAAGTGCCGATTGCCAAATCGTTGGCGATTGACACGATACGCCTCGAATTGGGCTATGGATTATTGCCTCTTGTGAATGATGACGCTCATCGATTAACCGATCAAATCAAAGGGCTGCGCCGTCAATTGGCCGAAGAAATGGGCTTTATTTTACCGTCAGTACGTATCCAAGATAATTTACAGCTTGATGCCAGTACCTATGTCGTGCGCGTCAAAGAAATCGAAGTGGGGCGTGGATCGGTGCGTCCTAATATGGTGATGTGTATTGACCCGAGCGGCGAGCCCATTGCCTTACAAGGTGAGAGTACGTTAGAGCCAACATTTGGATTGCCAGCCATGTGGATCAATCCTGATTTACGCGAAGAGGCGAATTTTAAAGGTTATACCATCGTTGATCCATCCACCGTGATCACCACGCATGTGACAGAATTGGTGAAGGATAATATGAGCGAGATGCTCACATATGCAGAAACGCAAAAACTTTTGAATGAATTGCCATCTGATTACCAAAAATTGGTGGCTGATGTTGTGCCTGCGCAAATATCCATGGGCGCGTTACAACGTATTTTACAAAACCTAGTGACAGAGCGCGTTTCCATTCGTGATTTATCCGCCATTTTGGAAGGCATATCCGAAGCCACGCAATACACGAAAAATATTGTGTTGATCACTGAACATGTGCGCGCCCGTATCGCTCGCCAGCTTTGCAATCAATATGTCGATAACGATTCTATGTTGCCACTGGTAACGCTCGCACCCGCTTTAGAGCAACTATTCCTTGATAATCTTGTGGGGCAGGGCGAGGAAAAACAGCTCGCAATCCCACCATCACAGCTCCAAGACTTTATGCACCGCGTCCGTGATTTTTATGATGAGATGAGTGCCAAAGGTGAAAATCCAGTGCTGGTCGTGGGCGCAACCATTCGTCCTTATGTGCGCTCGGTGATTGAGCGTTTCCGTCCGCAAACGCCCGTTATGGGTCAAAGTGAGATTCATGCCCGCGTGCGTATTCGCACATTGGGTCAGGTCGAGTAGAAATTAAGATTTTAATTTTGGTTGTGCATAATTGTCGAATCACGGCCTCATGTTAACTTTTTGTTCACTTAATTTTGTATCCGCACTTGATTCCTTTATACTATTTATTATGGTGATTCGGAACAACAACGCTCTGGAGCATCATGCGCATTAAAACGTACTACGCAAAAACAATGACCGAGGCCATGCAAATGGTTCGGGAAGCCATGGGAGAAGACGCTATTATAGTCGCAACACGAGAAGAGCAAGGTGGCCGCCGCGTCCGTGTGACTGCGGCTATTGACGATGCGCTTGAACAACAGGATTTAGGCGATAAGGCCATTCACTTTGAATTTGGTCGTTATTTGAAACAGGCCAAAACATCGCCCATTAATCGCGATGAAGAATTACGCGCAGCACGCACCCAAAATGCTCCGTCACCTCAAAAGAATGATTGGCTGGCTTATGATGACGAGGAAGAAGATGGCGGCGTTGCCGAATTTTTATCTGAAGTTCTTTTAAAACATTCTGTGTCGAACGAGGTTATTGATACGATTGTAACGGCGGCTATGCTTGTGGGCGGTGAAGACCCGCGCAACGTATTGACGCGATCTTTGGGTGAATTATTCACATTCCGCAAAGATTTAGGTAGTAAAAACCCAATTATGTTGGTGGGTGCGCCTGGCGCTGGTAAGACATTGGCGGCGGCGAAATTGGCCGCGCGTTGGTCATTAGACGGTAAAAAAATCGCCGTGATCACAACGGATACAGTGCGCGCCGGCGCTATTGAACAGCTCCAAGCCTTCACACGCATTTTATCGACACCGCTTTTGACAGTGCGTAGCAGAAGCGAATTAATCGCGAGCGTAAACACGGCCAAAGATCAAGGCGTCGATCATATAATCATTGATACGGGCGGTGGCAATCCGTTCGAGCCGACCGATATGAAGGAAATCGCAAAATATTTGACGGCCATGCCTGTCGACCCAATTCTGGTCATGCCAGCGGGATTAGATGCCGATGAATCGGCTGAAATTGCACGCGTTTATTCGATTTTAGGTGTGGATACAATCATGCCAAGCCGTCTTGATATTGCACGCCGTATGGGCGGAATACTCTCTGCCGCGCACAAAGGCGGTATGGGTTTTGCCGCGGCATCATCATCATCGGGTGTGGCTGATGGCATCGAAGATTTAACGGCCTCAAGCTTGGCGCATTATTTGCTTCCGAAATCAATAAATAAGCAAAAAACTACAACATAAACATGAAAAATTTGGTATAGTGTAGAACAATAAATGGGGAATAAAAAATAAATGACCGAGACCACGCAAAATGCTTTTCCAAGAGGAAAGAATGTCATCGCTGTTGCAAGCGGTAAAGGCGGCGTGGGTAAAACTTGGTTTTCCGTCACACTCGCGCATGCATTGACCAAAAAAGGCATGAATGTCCTTTTGTTTGATGGTGATTTAGGTCTTGCAAATGTTGACGTTCAGCTCGGCCTCATGCCGAAACGTGATTTAAACGATGTTATTCGTGGTCGTTTAGGATTAGACAAAGTTATTCAACGTTATGAAGAGGGTGGATTTGATATTATCGCTGGCCGTTCTGGTCAGGCCTCATTGTCCGCGCTTCCTTCACAACGCCTTGTCATGCTTCGTGACCAATTGCTTGAAATCGCCCATCATTATGATGCCGTGATTATTGACTTGGGCGCTGGTGTGGATCGCACGGTTCGTTTATTCTCGGCCTCTGCTGCGCAAACATTGCTTGTGACAACTGACGAACCAACCTCACTCACAGACGCCTATGCGTTTATTAAGCTTGGTTCTGCGGCAGGTTTGTCAAAAGATGTGAGCATCGTTGTTAATATGGCACCAAGCTATAGCGAAGGCGAACGTACTTACAAAACAATCTTAAAAGCATGCGAAAATTTCTTAAAATTATCCCCCTCACATATTGGCACCGTACGCCACGATACGCGCGTCAAAGATACGATACGTCATCAAACGCCTATTTTGATCCGCTCACCGAATGCGGATAGCGCAGAAGATGTTCAAAATATTGCTGAGACAGTATTCCGTGATATTAAAAAATCTGTCGCGGCCTAAAATTTTATCTGAAATTTAACCTTTTTAACGTTATACTAGGGCGATGAGTATTGATGCCGCCACCATTGCCGCTTTAACGACAGCGCAGCCACGTTCGTCTCAACCTGTGCAAGTGACACTAATTGCCACACCCAATAATCAAATTCCAACGCGTATTGTGGGGGAAGTCACCGCAACGCGTCCCAATGGCGAGGCGGTAATTCAAACAAAGTCTGGCGAGGTGACACTCAAAGTTGAACCGCCATTACAACAAGGTCAACGCGTGGATATAAAATTGCCAACGCAATTGCCACAATTGCCCCGAAACACACTCCCGCCTTTGCCATTAAATGCGAGTTTGACGGCAAGTAGTGCCAAGCCCGCTCTGCCACTTGAGCTTCCTCTTGCGCCGCCTGTGGTTGTTGAATTGCCGACAAATAATGCGAATCCACAATCGACCGTTTTACCGCTTTATAACGCACCAAAATTAGGCGTGACCGTGCAAACAATTTTTCAACTTGTGGGTTTAGATTTGCCAGCAAGTTTGCAAAAAACATCTATTCCCACGGCGCCACTACAAAGCGCTAATATTGCGAGTAATACGGGTCAAAATCCATTAACCAATGCACCGATACAAAGTTTGCAAAATGTACAAGTGAGTTTTGCGGGCAATCAATCGAGCACGCAAAATTTCTTGCAAACCCAAACCGTTACATTGCCCAATATTGCAACGGGACAAAGTGCTCAAGGTCAATCAGTGACTGTGCCCGCGTTGGCTAACCTAATAGGATTTACACCGCAAAAATTACCCGTTTTTCAAATTGCCACACTCGCTAATTTACCAAAAGTTCCAGCGGAGCAAGTTTTGTTGCGTCAAGCTTTATCGACGTTACAAACAGGGGATCGTGTGATTATTCACCAAGGCGTATCCTCGCAAAATACGACGCTTGGCACAGGCGAGAAATCTCTTTTTACGCTTAATATCAAGGTGCCGATTGGACAAAATAGCCAACTACAGCCATCTGTTCAGGCGATATTGTTGGAGACAGCGCCACTGTTAATGCAACTCATCGAAGAGCCAGAATCGCTGATCGCGCCATCTTTGGCGAGCGCGGCAGGCAGCCTTATCCCACGTGTTGGAACACCCCAATTTGCGGTTGCTTTGATCATGAACTTGCTTGGATTTAGTAAAGGCGACCCAGCGCCGATGCTCGGAAAACAGATGATGGAAGTGCTCAACGATAAACAAATCAGCACTTTAAGAACAGAAATGTTGGCGTTAACCGCTCTTCCGCGCGAGGGTGCGTCGCCATTGGCCGAGGGTACAAGGTTACAATTTCCTGTGGAAATGAACGGTCAATTTTTTATTTGGTCAATTGCCTATCGCAGTCCTTATGAAGATGGACGATTTGATAAAGACGCGTATCAAAAAATTGAAAAACCCACGCGGTTTATTCTTGATTTCACAATGACACGCCTGGGAAATTTCCAAGTTGATGGATTGTCATTTTACAAATCAAAACGGCTAGATTTGATTATGCGGACGGATCATGCCTTGCAACCTGTTGTTGAACAATCGTTTAAATCACGAGCGATAGATGTGTTTGAAAGCGCGGGTATGAATGGACAGATTGAGTTTCAAACACTTTGAGAAGTTATAATGCTTTAGCTATTTTATTGGCTATAGCTTGATATTCTTTAGGGTTTAATTTTTTTGATAGAGTGATTGGCCATGGCGATTTACCATTATTTGGGTCATCTGGGTATCTGACAACAAGATATTCGTGAACATGGCTGATGCCGTTACCGAGATTAGCGTAATTAATTCTGATGGCTTTTGGGTAAATTTTTAAAAGAGCTTTTGCTAACAAAGTTCTTTCGTTCATAAAGGCATGTAATATTTTTGCAGGTATTTCGTGTGCATGATCGTAATGCTTCTTTAAAATAAGTATTGCAGAGCCGGGATACTCTTTTTGTTCGTAATCAACGTATGCAACACTATTTGGGAACTCATGAATACGTGTTGGCTCGTCCTTTATTTTAGTAAGCGTGCAAAATTCACACATGCTTAAAGTTCATCAGTTCTATTATATAAAATTGTTCCAATTTCATTCATGAGGGCTTCCTCTCGCCGTTCGTTCTCAATGCGTTGTTCTTTCATACGGCGGCCATGCAAAATTTCAATTTTTTTGAGTTCCCCAAATGAGAGCTGAAGGTCACGTTGCGCCAGATCAATACGAAGATTAAGCCGTTCTAGCGCTTGGTTCATTTCGGCCAAGTTTATTTTTGCACCTTGGACGTATATCCCAAGTTGTTTTAGAACTTCAAAACTCGCCATTTTTTTTGCAATTTTTGTCTCGGCCTCCATCGTATCAAGAATATCAGATTTGCGTTTTTCAAACTTATAGGCTTCCTCGTAAAGGGCGGCGAGGACGCGTTGTTTCTCATCTACTTCAAATTTACGAAACCGTATGAGTGATTTAAGATTGGTCATCAGCTTTTAATGCCGAGGTTACGGCATCGCCTCCATCTTGCGTTTCATAGTTCATACTCATGATATCAGCGAGCTGTACGAAGCCTTCTTCGAAACCTGTCATTTCTTCTTTGTCTTGAGTTAAAAAGGCTTCAAAAAGTGGATAGAGGCGAATGGCTTCATCGACTTTTTTATCACTGCCACGGCGATAGGCGCCAAGGCGAATGAGTTCGCTCATGTCCTCGTATGTGCTTATATATTCTTTAGCACGTTTTAAGATAGCGTAATGTTTGGGATCAAGACATTTTGGCACCATCCGCGATACGGATTTGAGGGTATTAATCGCAGGGTAGCGCCCTCTATCGGCAATCTCACGCTCCATCACAATGTGACCATCCAATATACCGCGCACCGCATCGGCCACGGGTTCATTATGATCATCACCTTCGATTAATATTGAAAAAATGCCTGTGATTGAGCCTTCATTGGGTGCACCGGGACCACCACGTTCAAGAAGGCGTGATAACTCGGAAAATGTTGTGGGTGGATATCCGCGAGATGTTGGGGGTTCACCAGCCGAAAGCCCAATTTCACGCTGTGCCATAGCAAAGCGCGTGACGCTATCAATCATGCATAACACTTGATGACCTTGTTTGCGGAAATATTCGGCGACGCACATGGTCATATAGGCAGCTTGTCGGCGCATGAGCGCGGGTTCGTCACCTGTGGCGACGATGACAACGGCTTTGGCCAAACCGTCTTTTCCCAGATCATCTTGGATAAATTCTTGCACTTCTCGGCCACGTTCTCCAACAAGACCTATGATCGCGATATCAGCTTCGGTGTAGCGCGCCATCATTGACATCAATACTGATTTACCAACACCAGAGCCTGCAAAAATGCCCATACGTTGCCCGCGACAAATAGTGGCAAAACTATTCACCGAACGCACACCAAGCTCAAGCGTTTTACCAATGCGTTGGCGTGTGTGTGGGTTGGGCGGTTTATTACGAAGTGGTATGGGCGTATCGCCATTCATGAGTGGTCCAAGCCCATCAACGGGTTCGCCCATCGCATTAATGACGCGCCCTAACCAGCTTTCATCAGGGTAAACGTCGGTGCCACCTTCAATAATCACTGACTTGCACCCTAAATTTATCCCCTCAAGTGATCCAAATGCCATGAGAAGCGCCGTGTTGTTACGAAATCCAACGACTTCGCATGGGATAACGGGCAAATCATCGGGATGTAAATTAACGCGCGCGCCCACAGACAGTGTTTTTACGAATCCTTGGATTTCAACGAGAAGTCCAAGCAATTTGGTCACATGCGCGTATGCATGACTGGGTTTGAGGCCAGTAATACTCTGTACGGCACGATTAGCCAGTCTATCAGGGGAATTTAAACTCATATTGTTTCTATTTTACACGAAAAAAGGTTAATGCACGATCACAATTTATGTTATAATATTAACCAAGGTTAACAGATTATGAAGCATAATAATGAACAAAAAATGATGATAGGGATAATAAATGCGTATTTTATTGGTAGAAGATGATCCGGGGCTCGCGAAAAGCCTCAAAATGATTTGCGAATCAGAAGGATTTCAAGTCGAACAAACTGATCTTGGTGAAGATGCGGTTGATATGGCCAAAGTTTATGATTACGACATTATTCTGCTCGATTTAGGTCTTCCTGACATGGAAGGATTTGACGTCCTCAAACAAATCCGTAGCGCGCGTAACAGCACACCTGTGCTCATTTTGTCGGGTCATACAGAGGTTGAAAACCGTGTGAAAGGCCTTGGTTTTGGCGCGGATGATTTCCTTGGTAAGCCGTTTGATAAAAAAGAACTTATGGCGCGTATCAAAGCCGTGGTGCGTCGTTCGCAAGGTCATTCAAACTCTCAGATCGTTACTGGTAAGGTCAGCATTGATCTTGATAAACGCCTTGTCGAGGTCGAGGGTAAACCTGTGCATTTGACCACCAAAGAATACTCAATTATGGAGCTTTTATGTATGCGTAAAGGCACACCTCTGACCAAAGAGCAATTTATGACGCATTTGTATAACGGTATGGATGAGCCAGAACTTAAAGTTATTGACGTGTTTGTATGCAAACTGCGTAAAAAACTGCAAGATGCCACAGGCGGGGTCAATTATATTGAAACGGTGTGGGGCAGAGGTTACGTACTTCGTGATCCGCAAGTGGAAGAAGCGGCTTAAACGCTTTACTAACCTTTCTTAATTTCTTTTAAAAGAGACTATATTTCTTGGCCTAAACTGGGCTAGGCTTGGTCATGCTTAAAAAAGAAGATATTCCAAATTACCTCACCTATTTGCGTATCATTGCCATTCTACCCATTTGTTTCTTAATGAGCGTGCCCGCAACATGGTTTGTGTATTTGGCGGTATTTTTATATGTGCTCGCTGCGCTCACGGACTACCTTGATGGATACTTAGCGCGTTTGTGGAAGGTGAATAGCGATATCGGACGTTTCCTTGATCCGATTGCTGATAAACTCCTTATTGCCGCCGTGTTAATTATGCTTGTGGCGATGAATACTATTTCTGGGTTTATGCTTATCTGTCCGATTTTGATTTTGATACGCGAATTGTTTATCTCTGGTTTGCGCGAATTTATGGGACCTAAAAATATAATTGTTCATGTGACCAAAACGGCCAAATGGAAAACAACAATGCAACTCATATCTTGCGGTGTCTTAATGCTAGTTCCTGTCACGCCATTTTATGTTGATTTTTTTGGACAATTTTTGCTGTTAATCGCAACAATTTTAACCCTTAAAAGCGGGTATGAATATTGGCAAGCGATGATGCCTCATATGAAGGATTAGACGATGAATAAACTCTTTAACATTGCAAAACCGTTTCTTCATGCACTTGATCCCGAAGATGCACATCAAATAACCATTAAGTCGCTTCAAATTACACCGATTTGTTCATCTATAAAAATTGATTCTATGTTGGCACAAACCATCAACGGCATGAGTTTTAAACATCCTTTAGGTTTGGCGGCAGGGTTTGATAAAGGCGCGGACGTTATGTCTGCCATGCTTAACATGGGTATGAGCCATGTTGAGGCAGGAACTGTGACGCCAAAACCTCAAGAAGGCAACGCGCGTCCACGCATATTCCGCGATAAAAATACACATAGTGTGATCAATCGAATGGGGTTTCCCAATCCAGGATCAGATGTATTTTTCAAAAATTTTGGACGTGCGCGCACTAAAAATAAAGAGGCAATCTTAGGCGCTAATATTGGTAAAAACAAAGACAGTGAAAACGCGATTGATGACTATAAAAAATTGGCCACGCAGTGCCAAGGTTTGGCGAGTTACATAACGATCAATATTTCTAGCCCTAACACACCTGGTTTACGTGATCTACAAAATGGTGATTTTGTGCGCGCTTGTGTGAAGGCAGTCCGGTCTGAATTTAGTGGACCAATTTGGCTTAAACTTGCACCTGATTTAAATGAAGAACAACTTAAAGATTTATCAAAAGCTTGTTTAGACAGTAAAATAGATGCTGTTATCTTAACCAATACAACCTTAGAGCGCCCTAAAATATTGCCTGACAAATTTGCAATGGAAAAGGGTGGTTTGTCGGGTAAATTATTGGCACCTTTATCGCGTAAAATTATTGCACAATTTTATACCCTCACGAATGGTAAAATACCCATCATTGGTGTTGGTGGTATCATGAGCGCGGACGATGCTTATGCTTCGATTAAAGCGGGTGCGTCACTTCTTCAAACTTATACAGGGCTCGTGTTTCATGGGCCACAACTCATTAAAGACATCGTTACCATTTTACCAGATATGATTAAAGATGATGGGTATAATAATATCAAAGATGCTATAGGGTCAGATCACAAAAAATGAAGATATTGATTGCTCTTTTTTTGCTTTTTTGTGCACCCGTAAATGCCGCTGAATTTGTGCACGCTCTATCACTTCATGGAACGCCAAAATACGATCAAAACATTTCACATTTTGATTATACAAATCCTAATGCACCCAAAGGCGGAACATTTAAAATGTCAGCATTGGGCTCTTTCGATAATTTAAATCCTTTTATTTTAAAGGGTCTTTCGGGCGCTGAAATATCTGGCAACGTTTATCAAACGCTCATGACAAGCTCACTTGATGAACCATTCACACAATATGGTTTACTTGCACAAAGCGCGTCCATTGCTGATGACAAAAAATCAATCACTTATAAAATTCATCCCAAGGCACATTGGAGTGATGGGCAAAAAGTTACCCCTGCGGACGTTAAGTTTTCTTTTGAAATATTAACCACCAAAGGTGCACCAGCATACCGTTATTATTACGCTGATATTGAGCGCGTTAGTATAAAGAAATACAATGAAATCATGTTTCACTTTAAGAGTGATGATAATCCAGAGTTACCGCTTATTATCGGGCAGCTTCCAATCCTGCCAAAGCATGTTTGGAAAGATCAAGAATTTGATAAAACAACATTGGATAAAAATTTAATTGTTGGTTCGGGACCTTATAAAATTTCAGATGTAAAAACGGGTAATCTTATTCGGTTTGAAAAAGTAAAAAAATGGTGGGGCGATGATCTGGCGGTCAATAAAGGTCGATTTAATTTTGATATGATAGAGGTTCATTATTATAGAGATGCCACGGTCGCGCTCGAATCCTTTTTCTCAGGCGGGTATGATTTCCGTCTGGAAAATGTCGCGAAAACATGGGCAACGGGGTACAATGTTCCACAAGTTAAAAACGGAGAAATTATAAAAGAAGAAATAAAGCATAACATGGTTCAAGGTATGCAAGGCTTCATCTTTAACACACGTCGCGCACCCTTAAACGACATTAAGTTGCGCGAGGCTATGGCGCTGGCGTTTGATTTTGAATGGTCTAATAAACGGTTTGCTTATGGCGCTTATACTCGCACGAATAGTTATTTTGATAACTCTGAATTATCCGCCGAAGGGCTTCCGACATCGCGCGAATTAGAGATTCTAAACCAGTATAAAGATAAGCTTACAGCCCATGTTTTTACCAAAGTTATTAATACTCCCAAAACTGATGGCACGGGGAATAACCGCGACCAATTAAGAGGTGCTATAAAAATATTAGAAGATGCTGGCTATGCACTCAATGATAAAAATCAACGTGTTGATCCTAAAACAGGCAAACCCCTCTCGTTTGAAATTATTGACACACAACAAGCGTTTGAACGCTGGGTGTTGCCATACGCTCGGAACTTGAAAAAAATTGGGATAGAGCTCACATTTCGTATTGTTGATAGCGCACAATATTCTAATCGCATGAATGATCTTGATTTTGATATGACGATCGGACAATTTCCACAAAGCCTTAGTCCTGGTAATGAACAATATAATTTTTGGCATTCTAAAACAGCGGATAAAAAAGGATCACGTAATTTGGCGGGCGTGAATGATCCAGTCATTGATGAATTGGTACGGCGCATAGCGCGTGCTAAAAACCGAGAAGAGTTGGTGGCGCTAACTAAGGCTTTGGATCGCATTTTGCTTGCAGGCCATTATGTTGTTCCGCATTGGCATATTGCTACATTTCGGGTGGCGTACTGGGATCGACTTGAACATGGTCCTAATCCGCCTTATGGTTTACCTGTGCCAGATAATTGGTGGTATAAACAGGAGCTTTTAAATCAATGACACGTAAGATTGCCATCATTATTCCTGCCCGCTATGGGTCAACGCGATTTTCAGGAAAGCCTTTGGAAATACTTGGCGATACGACTTTATTAGGGCAGGTGGTACGCCGTGCAAAAGAAGCCTTGTCGCATTTTGATGACCCTCAATTTGTAGTTGCCACGGAAGATCAACGTATACGGGATCATGCGCACAAGGATTTGAATGTCGAGGCCGTTATGACGAGTGACGCTTGCCTTACGGGAACGGATCGCGTTTATGAAGCCGCCTCTCATATGGATGTTAAGCCCGATGTTATCATCAATATCCAAGGTGATGCACCATTCACACCAGTTGAAGCCATTAAAAAGGTCGCGGATAAATTATATGATAATCCTGATTATCATTACGCAACCCCTGTTTTAAAAGTGACTTGGGATGATCTGGATGCGCTCAGGGAGCACAAGAAAACAAATCCGTTTTCAGGAACGACAGCCATTATTGATCCACAAGATCGCGCGCGCTGGTTTTCAAAAAATATTATTCCTGGTATTCGCAAAGAAGATAAATTACGTAGCCAAAGCGATTTATCACCAGTACGCCGTCATCTTGGTCTATATGGCTATAGTTACAAAGGCCTGCAAGATTTTGTGAACTGGGATGAAAGCCACTACGAAGCTTTAGAAGGTTTAGAACAACTTAGAATTTTAGAAAATGGCGGTGACATTCACACTGTTTTGTTAGACAATATTGATAAATGGGCATTGGGCGGAATTGACACGCCTGATGATCTTAAACGTGCGAATGAATATCTTAATGAAAAAGAACGATTGATACAAACATGAGTGGCACAGATATCAAAGACATGGATATTGATTTTGGGGATTTCGAAGATAAAAACCCCAAAGAAGATAAAGTGATTGAAAAGAAAAAAGTTGCAAAATCGCGTCTTTTGATCATACGCCATGGTAACACTTTTAAAGCGGGTGAAACGCCGCGTCGCATTGGCGCGCGAACTGATTTACCTTTGACACCAGAGGGGCGCCAGCAACTCGCCAAGTTAAAGCGTCATTTTGAAGAGTATAAAATGACACCAGAGCGTGTGTATACGGGGCCATTACAACGCACTTTACAAAGCGCGCAGGAATTAACCAAATCATATGAAATATTAGAATTTTTACGTGAAATTTATCATGGTATTGATGAGAATAAGACGGACGCCGAAATTATAAAACGTATTGGTAAACAAGCGCTAATTGATTGGGAAATGCAAAATAAATTACCTGCCGGTTGGTCAGCGGATCTTTTATATATACGCCAAGGTTGGAATGGCATAAAAAAATTATGTCGTGATAATGGCGGTGTATGGGCAGCCGTGACAAGTGGTGGCATCGCACGTTTTGCATTTGATGACGTGGAAAATATTCCGCAAATTAGAAAGCTTGCGACGGGTTCTTATGGCATTTTGACCTATGATCACGAAAAGAAAACATGGATTTGCGAAGGATGGAATATTAAACCGTAAGTCATGATTGGATATTTACTCAAACGATTGGCGCTGATTATCCCGACTTTGTTCGGCATTATGCTTGTGAATTTTTTGATTGTCCAAGCCGCACCTGGCGGCCCCGTGGATCAAATGATCGCCAAAGCACAAGGCATCACAACAAGTTCAACAGATCGTTTTGCAGGATCAGGTTCTGAGACAAAAACAGCTGAGGCCGATATCGGTCTTAAGGGCGGTAGCAATCAAGATAGTGAGACCACCAGTAAATATCGCGGTGCCCAAGGGCTTGATCCAGAATTTATAGCAGAGCTTGAGAAACAATATGGTTTTGATAAACCAATGCATGAACGGTTCTGGCTAATGCTCAAAAGTTACGCTCAACTTGATTTTGGTCAAAGTTATTTCCGAGATGTAGAAGTTGTCGATTTGATTTTAGAAAAACTTCCCGTTTCAATTTCTCTTGGTCTATGGTCCACGCTCATCATTTATCTCATTTCGATCCCACTTGGTATTGCGAAAGCCACACGCGACGGTACACCGTTTGATGTATGGAGTTCAGGGCTGGTGTTTATTGGCTACGCGATACCCTCATTTTTATTCGCCATTATGCTCATTGTTTTATTCGCAGGTGGACGTTTTTTAGACCTGTTTCCTTTGCGCGGATTAACATCGGATAATTTTGAAGATTTAACATTTTGGGCGCAAATGTGGGATTATGTATGGCACATGACGTTGCCCATCATTGCACTTGTTATCTCTGGTTTTGCGGGCCTTACGATGCTCACGAAAAATTCGTTTCTTGATGAGGTCAATAAGAATTATGTGCTCACCGCACGCTCGAAAGGATTAGCACCTAAACAGATTTTATACGGTCATGTGTTTCGTAATGCTATGCTCATTGTTATCAGTGGTTTTCCCGCCGCCTTCTTATCAATATTTTTAACAGGATCATTATTAATCGAAGTTATTTTCTCACTTGATGGTCTCGGGTTGCTGGGCTTTGAATCAACGATACAGCGTGACTACCCAGTGATGTTTGGCACCTTATTTATATATACACTCATTGGCTTATTGCTAAAAATTGTGTCGGATATAACATATGTTCTAGTTGATCCGCGGATCGACTTTTCAAAGAGAGCGGAGTGATATAAATGAGTAAATTTTTCTCACCTTTGTTGCATCGCCGCCTTGCACAATTTAAGCGCAACAAACGTGCTTTTGTCTCTTTTTGGTGGTTGTTAGCGGTTATAATAATATGTACGGGCGCGCCATTTTTAGCGAATGATAAACCGCTCATTGTGCAGTATAAAAATGATGTCCATTTTCCAATTTTTAAATCTTATCCTGAAACTTTTTGGGACGGTGATTTCGCAACAGAAACCGATTATCGTGATCCTTATGTTGTGGATTTGATTAATAAAGATGGTTGGATGCTTATGCCCCTTATTCCGTACTCATTTGATACGATCAATATGGTGCTTGATGAACCTGCGCCATCTGCGCCCACCACTGACAATGTTTTGGGTACGGATGATCAAGGGCGCGACGTCATGGCACGCCTTATTTATGGCCTTCGCGTATCATTATTGTTCTCATTTATTTTAACGGTCTTTAGCGCCGTCATAGGCGTGGCCGCTGGCGCTGTCCAAGGCTACTATGGTGGCTGGATTGATCTGGGTTTCCAACGCATTTTAGAAATTTGGCAAGGATTACCAGCTTTGTTTATCCTCATCATTTTGGCGAGCGTTATCACACCGGGTTTTTGGCCATTATTAGGCGTTATGATTTTATTTTCATGGCCAGCTTTGGTGGATGTGGTGCGCGCAGAATTTTTGCGTGCTCGAAACTTTGATTATGTGCGCGCTGCCAAAGCGCTCGGCGTAAATGATTTCACAATTATGCATCGCCATGTTTTGCCCAACGCTATGGTTGCTACATTGACCATGCTGCCTTTTATGGTGACGGGCGGTATCACGGTTTTAACATCGCTCGATTTTTTAGGGTTTGGCCTACCACCTGGTTCGGCCTCTTTGGGAGAAATGCTGGCACAAGGTAAAAACAATTTATATGCCCCGTGGCTTGCGCTCACAGCGTTTATGGTTTTGGCAATTGTCCTCACACTTTTGACCTTTGTGGGTGAGGGTGTGCGCGATGCGTTCGATCCAAGGAAGGTGTCATGACGCTACTTTCAGTAAAAAATTTAGACGTGTCATTTCATGTTGATGGTCGCATTATCGAAGCCGCAAAAAACGTAAGCTTTGATATTAAAGCGGGTGAAACTTTGGCTATTGTTGGAGAGTCTGGTTCTGGTAAATCAGTGACCGCCTTGTCTATTCCAAAATTACTTCCGTATCCTATGGCACGCCACGCTAAGGCTTCAGAAATATGGTATGACGGACAAAATATCATGCCCTATGGTGAAGTGTTGATGCGTGGTATTCGTGGTAGTGAAGTGGGTTATATTTTCCAAGAGCCGATGACGGCTTTAAATCCGCTTCATAAAATTGGCAAACAAGTGAGTGAGGCTTACAGACTTCATCATCCACGAGCCTCTAAAAAAGAAATCATGACACGCATTGAAGATGTGTTTGAGGATGTTGGATTAAGTGATCTTATGACGCGATTAAATGCGTACCCTCATCAATTATCTGGGGGGCAACGACAACGTATTGTTATCGCTATGGCGCTGATCAACCGTCCAAGGTTATTAATCGCTGATGAGCCAACTACGGCCTTGGATGTTGTTGTACAAAAACGTATTTTGGAAGAATTAGCAGAGCTGAAAGAAAAGCATAATCTAGCGCTTTTGCTCATTTCGCATGATCTCACATTGGTTGAAAAAGTGGCCGATAAAGTTATCGTGATGAAGGAAGGTGAGGTTGTTGAAAAAGGCTCTATCAAAACAATATTTAAATCACCAAAACATGAATACACACAGCATTTACTGAATGCTCAACCCAAAGGCAAAGCACAAAAAATTAAGAATAGTAACGCTGTTTTGAGCGTAGAAAAAGTTTCTGTATCTTATAAAACGGGATCAACTTGGGCGTTTGGAAAACAAAAGGAAAACACGGTTCTTCAACCCATGTCATTCGATCTTAAAAAAGGCGAAACAATAGGCATCATTGGCGAGTCTGGGTCTGGTAAATCATCGCTTGCATACGCTATAACGCGTTTAACAAATAGCAAAGGTCGCGTTTTATTAAATGGAAAAGATTTCTCAAGTGCTGACAAAAAAGCACTTAAAAAGATGCGTGGTGATTTACAAATTGTCTTTCAAGATCCATTTGGATCACTGTCACCAAGGTTGAGCGCTAGCGAAATTATAGGTGAGGGGCTTGCCATTCATATGCCGCATTTAAAGCGCGCCGAACGTGACACTAAAATTATTGAAGCTATGCAATCAGTGCGCCTTGACCCAACGGATCGCCATCGTTATCCGCATGAATTTTCAGGCGGTCAGAGACAGCGCATTTCACTGGCACGAGCACTCGTACTAGAACCAGATGTGATGATATTGGATGAACCGACATCGGCGCTCGATTTATCGGTGCAGGCGGATGTTGTGGATATTTTACAAAACTTACAAAAAGAAAAACAAATATCTTATTTGTTCATCAGCCATGATTTGCGTGTCGTGCGTGCGTTGGCACACCGATTGATTGTGTTGAAAGATGGCAATGTCGTTGAAATTGGAGAGGCCGCCAAAATTATGGCGGCCCCTAAAAATGAATACACGAAATTATTGATAGACGCGGCGGGGCTTAATAAACCTTAAGCGCTAACCCCATTGAGAGTGGATTGTTGTGGTTTTTCACCATCAGCTTTATCCTCGCTAGGAACTTGCGCGGCGCCTTGGATAAGCCCTTGCGCAACGTCATTATTAATTGAGATTAATATATCAAATTTTTCTTTAGTAGGCGCGCCCAAAATATCAATTGTGCGTTTGAATATAAAATTTGAAAGATTGATAATGTTCGAGCGTAAGTCATTAGGACGATTGCCACCATCATTTTCAATTGCTGCATCGTAAAACAACATCCACAGTTTTCTGTTTTCTGTGAGTATATTGTTTAGCTGTTCAGGCGCAACAGAATCAGGATCCTCAGCAATCATGTTTTGAAGAGATTGGAGTTGACGATTGGATTTAAGCAAAGCACGTGCTTCTAATGTGCGCTGATCATCCGTAGTGTTTTTAGCACTATTATCATACGTATCGGCGGCATTGGCATTTTGACTAACTGGCTTGTACATTTTTGAGTAACTCCTGTTCGTAATTGATTAGGTCTTGGGCTTCTTTAAGGGCTTTGTAATAAGCGCCATCCATTATTTTTTCGTTTATACGCAGGATGAACGGGGCGGTTGATGGCGCAGCATCTTGTATTTCGCGCACAATATCAAAATATTTTTTGTAATGATCTTTGGGATCATTAGCCATGTACATGCATTGAACGAGGAAATAAATACGCTTAGATGGGCTGTTGGCATCTTCGCCTTTCATCACATCTTTTTCGCGCAAAATACAGGCGTCGCCTTCGATGTGCATCCGTGCTCTTTGATCGCCATTGGTGATCACGGCGGTGCCGATCAATAGTTTTTCACCAGGCTTTAAATCGATAACCAATGCCATTATTGAGGTTCTCCTCTTTGTTAAATTTGGCGATTCTGCCTTATCTGTTAAGTATATCAAACTAAGATTAAAAAACCGTTAGCACGATATGAAAAAGCAAATCACTTGTAATGATTATACTGCAAACCTCGTGCCAGCGCAAAGTATGGCGCGCATAAAAAAAGGACGGTAAAACCGCCCTTTTCTCAATAGAATTTTTAGTGTCTCGATTAGAACAAACGTAACACAGACTGTTGAGCCTGAGACGCCAATGATAGAGCTGTAACACCCAACTGTTGACGTGTTTGAAGTGACAAGAGTTTCGCCGCTTCTTCGTTTTGATCAGCAAGAGTAAGCTTATCAGCACCTTGTTGTAGGTTGCTAATAGTTTGCTTAGTGAATTCTTGACGTGTTTCAATAATTGTCAAGTCAGTTGCCAAGCTTGAACCAAAGGCAGCTACAGAAGCTAATGCTTCATCAACATCGGTACGTGCAGCAGCAATATCAAGTGCGACAGTGAAGTCACCAGCAGCTACAACAGCAAGACCAGTAGTTGTCAGGTCTGTACCAGCTGTGTCCAATGTGCTTGAGCCGTCAGCGTTGAACTTTGTAGTAAGAGTATCACCTTCAAGAAGGTTAGCGGTACCAAAAGCTGAGTCACCAATCAAATCGTCAATCTGACCACGAATTAGGTCGTATTCAGCTTCAAGAGTTGTAGCGTCACCGCCAGCATCAACTTGATCTAGAACTGAAGAGAGTTGCTCATAAAGTTTTGTTACGGCTGTAACAGTTTTATCAGCTTGTTGAATAGCTTGTGAGGCTTGACCAATACCATCAAGAATAGCAGAAAACCCACTGGCACGTGTGTTCAAAGAACGCGCGGCAAAGAAGTTTGCTGGATTATCAAGAGCTGAAGACACTTTAAGACCTGTGGCCAAAATGTTTTGAACTTTATCAATACTGTTTTGAGTGGTTTGGAGGGATAGTAGGTTCGTGCGCAATGCAGAGGATAGTACGACATCATTTGACATGAGAATAATTCCTTTCCTAGAAATTTTTTCTGATTAAGTTACGCCGACATTCTGCCGACTATTTAAGTCTACATGTTATTCGTTAATAGAGTATTAAGAAGTTATCTTTTTTATAAATTTTTTTTATTTATTTAATAAAAA
>JBBKXB010000041.1:0-17439 GCA_037969255.1 Bdellovibrionales bacterium
AAAAAACAATCGATGATAATAAAGTTGTCCTTTTCATGAAGGGTGACGTCAACCAACCCATGTGTGGTTTTAGCGCCATGACTGTGCAGATTTTGCAACATAGCGATGCCGAGTTCAAAGACGTTAATGTTCTTGCTAGCGATGAAATGCGCCAAGGCATCAAAGACTTTTCGGATTGGCCAACCATCCCACAACTATACGTGAATGGTGAATTCATCGGCGGGTGTGATATTGTCCGCGAAATGTACGATAGCGGTGAATTAAGCGAACTCCTAAAATCATAGCGAATTATCAATATGTGGATACTGCACTTTAAATAACTTATTCACTTTATGTTTTGACATTGTTCATGCACAATTGCTATAAACACCGATAATCGATTATGAATAATAAAAGAAAGATTTGAATTATGTCTTCTGTAAATGTCTCCTTCCCGTCATATGGTATGGTTAGAGATGTGGACTCTGGTAATCAGCACAAATCTAAAGACCTTACTTGCGTTGTTAGAACAGATTCAGATGTTGCCACACAACATTTACAAGATTGTATCAAAAACCACACTAACCTTAGCACTCAAAGAATATCTAAGATAATAAATGGACTTTATAAAACTTGGGGTGAAAATGTAATTACACATATTAACGACCATTTGGATTATGGTTCTTATGAAAATCATATCCAAAACAAACGTGTTAGTGTTCATTTTTATCGTGCTGCACACGCCTCAGAGAACGTTATTAGGCAAGCAGTAAAATTATTGCGCGGTAACTCTACTGCTGAACAGGGCCACTACTTGCTGATATCTTTGGATGACATGATAGAGCCTGATAGTGCGAATTCAGCAGATTTTGCATTCTCCCGCAAATTTAATGCTAATGGTAATAAAACCCTAGGTTATGTTGGGCGCCCTGGACACGCAAGTATAAAAGAACAACTCCAATCTATTAAGGTACGAGTTGATCAGATGAGTAAAAATAGCCATGGTCTTAAAGTTCCTTTGGTATTTCTCGAGGATAACATCCGTCATGCAAAAATGATTAATTGGGTTATTGATTTGTTTGAAAAAGCAGGCATTTTTGAAAACGGAAGTTTAGATGGAATATCAACTTGCTTTTGTAGCGCGGATTCAGCAGAGCGTGAAAAAGTTATTTTTGAAGGAAAATCTGTTCCTATTGTAACAATTGCTGACTACGATAGCAGAACATCAGATGTTATTACGCCAAGAGACTTATTATTTGACGGGTTTGTTGTAGATATTGATGGTCACATCGGTCGATTGCCTGCCTTGTTTATGGATGTAAGTGCGCGTTTCAAAATTAAAAGAAACAGCCAAAATGCTTTTAAACAAGGCGTAGCACAATCTAACATTGAGTTCTGTGAAGCCTTAGCTCAACAAATAGGAGTTTCCTATATCCCACTTAATTGGTTCGAGCACGGTGAAACCATCTCTAAGAAAATAGGCTGCTCAATAGACAGTAACTTTACAAAAATCATGCACAGCTTTTTGCCACCTGTTCGCACGCCCTCAAAATTTCTCGATCTTAAAAGAGCTTCTTAAAATCTTATGAATCCTATCGTTATTGATTGCGATACCGGCAGAGACGATGCCCTAGCTATTATGCTCGCGTTATCCTTAAAAAAAAGAATTGTTTCTATTGTGTCTAGCTACGGAAACACATCTCTCGCTAATGTAATCCAAAATAATAAAGGCATACTCTCTTTGTATCCTGAGATAAAAATACCAATTTTTATTGGTGCTAAAGAACCAATAGAAAAGCTTTCTGGTTATCAAAATGTTACATTACCTCGTCAGAATACATCTGGTAATGGATTGTGCGACATCACCCTTAGCATTACTCCACATGAAATAATTAATGATATTAATCAACAAGTGAAAATACTCACAGAGTCCTCTAATAAACTTGGAAAGATTGATTATATTATAATTGGCCCTGTTACGAGCTTTATAAATATCAGTAAAGCTCTTGGAGATCAGCTCAACATAGTCATAAATAGCGTTACATTTCTTGGTAGCAAGCTTGACTACTTGTGGCCAATTGATCCCAATCCAGATTTCAATGTAATATCTGATCCTTTTGCAGTATCGGAACTGTTTAAACTAAATATTGAAAAACGTTTAATACCGATAGATTGCACTTGGGATATCACATTAAATCTAGATGATTTAAATCAAATCACGCCTACTACGAAACATGGTGTTATTGCAAAGAGAATTATGAGTGAACATTTATTAAAATTTGCACCTGAGCCAATATTCAGATTCCACGATCCTAGCGTATTAATAACATACAATGAACTTGAGTTATTTCGTGACAGCCATGTAGACATTATTAAGGATGAGGATTCAAAAGATTTTGGAAAAATTATAGAATCCTCATCCCCGCCTAATATAAAAATTTGTGACCATACTAAAATAAACCGATCTAAAATTTTGAAAAAAATACTAGCTAGTCTCGATTTAAAAGAATAGATCAACGTGGTAACTTCACATCTTTATGTATAAAGATCGATCCCGCAATGCCAAACCCGAGCATCACTGCCATCATCGCCGTTCCGCCATAAGATAACAAGGGGGAATGGCACACCCACCACAGGAATCAACCCCATCACCATCGCTGTATTTATAACAACGTATAAAAAATAATTAATCGCAACACCTTGCATAATTAATCTAGAGAATTGTGTGCGTGCTGAGCGCGCCACATTAGACATCTTCATAAGCAATATAAATACGATGCTGAGCAAACTCATACAGCCTATAAACCCCCACTCTTCGGCAAGCAATGTGAACACAAAATCGGTTTGTTTTTCGGGTAAGAAATCCAAATGGCTTTGCGAGCCTTCAAGGTAACCCTTTCCTGCGATGCCGCCAGAACCAATAGCGATTTTACTTTGTGTGATGTGATAGCCCGAACCAAGAGGATCTGTTTCAGGGTTTAAAAACGTGAGCACACGTTTTTTTTGATAATCACGCATGAATATCCAAATCACTGGCACCGCGGCGGCTGATAGCATTGCACCAAGTCCGAACCACCATAGGGGCGCGCCAGCCAAAAATACGATCGCTAAACCCGCCGCCGTTAAAACAATGCCCGTTCCCAAATCAGGTTGGATAATGACGAGCGCCACAGGTATCGCAATTAAAATGGCGGGGACAAGCAACGCACTAAATCGCCGTGTTTCTTCAACAGTACGATGAGAATAAAAACGTGCCAGCGCTAAAACCAAAGCCACTTTCATGAGCTCTGATGGTTGGATTTGTATAAATCCTAAATCAATCCAACGTTGTGCACCCATACCCACCGCACCCATCACATTCACAGTTATAAGCATCAACACGCACACTGAGTAAAACGGATAGGCGAGCGTGTACCAAAAACGTGGATGGAAAAAACTGATAATCATGGCGCCAACAAAGAATATTCCAAAACGTATTGCATGTGGCAATGCCCACGGAGACCATGATGCGCTGCCGGCGGAATACAACGCCATCACGCCAATGAACCCTAATAATGCAATCAACATAAAATAAATGGAGGGGAAACGACTTAATTTATCGCCCATACTCATAAATCCAGGATCAAGTGTTTGTATGATACGCATGTTAAAGCACCTTATTTCCTTTGTATGTTTCTTGGACAAATTTTAAAATATCGCGCGCTATGGGCGCCGCCGTACTCGAGCCACCACCCCCATGTTCAATGACAACGGATATTGCGTAATCAGGGTTAGCCAGTGGCGCATATCCCACAAACAAGGCATGATGGCGGTATTTCCAATCCAAATCTTCGTTACGCACACCCGCAGCGCGCTCTGCTTTGGTGATACGTTTAACCTGTGCCGTTCCAGTTTTCCCGCCCATTTCCATGCCAACATCCCAAATACGAGATCCAAAAGCCGTACCTTTTCTATCATTCACGCATGCGGTCATGCCTTCACGAATTAAATTTATATGCTCTGATTTAAAAGAAGAGCGTGGATACGATAGGTTTGGCATACGCTTATCTCCAATTTTATTCATAAGGCGGGGTGAAACATTTTGTCCATTATTAACTATACGAGCAACCATAACAGCCAATTGAAGTGGTGTTGTTAAAAAATATCCCTGCCCGATTGTGCTGTTTACCGTGTCCCCCGGAACCCAAGGTTGATTATATTTACGGCGTTTCCATGATCGATCTGGGACAAGACCTGATTTTTCTTCTGCCAAATCAATATTTGTTTCAGTGCCCAATCCCATCTTACGCGCCATGGTAGCAATGCGATTAATGCCCAGTTCTTTGGCCAATTCATAAAAATAAACGTCACAAGATTGTGCCAAAGCATCCACCAATTTAACGCGCCCATGTCCTTGCTTTTTCCAGCAATGAAACCTTTGCTTACCCAAATCAAAATGCCCAGGACAAAAAGCTTGCGTGTCTTTGTCAATAATCCCTGCCTCTAACGCCGCAAGTGCCGTCACCATTTTAAATGTTGACCCAGGTGGGTATGCCCCACTTATGGCCTTGTTGTTCATAGGCACGGCAATGTCATCGCGATATTTTGACCAATCATCATGTGAAATACCCGTGGCAAATTTGTTTGGATCAAAAGCAGGATGAGACACCATACCAAGCACGTCACCTGTGTGCACATTAATCACAGTGGCTGAACCCGATTTAGTGGTTTGCGCCAATCTTTCGGCCATAAATTTTTGCAGTCTGTTATCAATAGTAAGTTCTAAATCATCCCCACGTAGCCCTTCTGTGGTTTCAAGTTCTCGGACTATGCGACCTTTGACATCAACTTCGCGTTTTGAAAAACCAGGGCTGCCTAATAATGTTTTGTTTTGGACTCGTTCAACCCCTGTTTTCCCAATCTTAACATCAGGAATTTTATACAGTGGATTATCTGTTACATCACTTTCATTGGGCGTGGCCACGTATCCAATAACGTGCGCCCCACTCTCATTGTTTGGGTACGAACGTGTTTGCCCAATGCGCACTTGAATACCATCCAACTCATTAAGTCTTAGTTCAATGGCGGATAATTCATCCCAGTTCAAATGATCGCGAATAAGTATTGGCGTAAAGCGATTTTGTTTTTCTAATCTTTTGCGAATTTTGCTTTCTTCAAATTTGCTGACCGTGATAATTTTTCTAAGTTGCGCTATGGCATTATCAATCGATTCAATCTGTTCTGGCAGAGCAAAAACACGGTAATCATTAATATTTTCAGCAAGAACTTTTTTATTGCGATCATAAATGCGTCCACGACGCGGCGGTAACCATTGGATATCAATGCGGTTATTTTCCGCCAATGTTTTATATTGCCCGCTATCAAGAAGTTGTAAATCTGCGAGACGCGTGCCCAAAGTTACAAACGCCATACCTTGTGCCAATCCAATAATTATCGCACGGCGCGAAAAGGTTTTGGCTTGGGTGCTTTCACTTTCAAGTGCCATTAGAAGCTCTCGTTTTTATCTTTGGCAATGGATATTAAAAGGCTCGTAATAAACGATAACGGCGGAAAAATAATCACCAACAACAACCATGACCATAAGCTCCCCGTAAGCAAGGCTAAAATCGCATTATATTGCTCAAACACCACGAGACTTAAACCACCGATTAAAAATATGAATAAAAAAGCCAAAACTACAAAATCAATCCAAACAGCAATGAAATGCTGTGAATTTAAAAATCTTTGCTGAAGACGCGCTAGGAAAGCCAACGTTAATAACGAAAATGCATGTACACCTATGGGCGCTCCTGTGAAAATATCAGTGAGCAAACCAATAAAAAATATGAGCGTCGATGGCAGTGTTTCAGGCCAGCGCACTGACCATGTAAAGATAATAATTGCCGTCCAAAAGGGAGAAACACCAGACATTGGCATCCCGATCCAGCTCACCAATGTGCTAAAAAATAACCCCAAATATAAGAGCAACACCACGCCATATTGAATAAATAATTCTTGGAAAATGCCATCACCTTTGAGTTTTTTGATGCGCCTACTGCTTAATGAATTTATTCGTGATTTTTTATATGCCATTATTGTATGACCTCGGTGCCAATCTCAGGAACGACCAATTGACTGTTTTCGGGAATTATTATTTCTTCTTCTTTGGTAGGTTCGATAATGATATTTTTATCATTGTTAAGAGGTGAAATTGGCAGCGCAATATTAATGTTATAATTAGCCACACGCACCAAATTAAGCCTGTCGAAATTGGCAAACAAACGAACATCGTACTTATCTTGTTCAGTGCCTTCAACAACGCCGATAGGAATGTTAGGCGGAAATAAACCGCCATGCCCCGATGTCACGATTCGCTGTCCTTTGATAAGTTGCACATCACGCGGAATATATAAAAGTTCAGGTGTATCATCATTTTTACCAGACAATATAGCCCGTTGATTGGTTGCCTCAATCATAACAGGAACGCGAGAATTGGCATCCGTTAGCAACAACACACGTGACACTGATTGCCCTGCCTCGATGATACGTCCTATTAGCGCGTATTCAGAAAGAACAGCTTGATCTGCTTGGACGTTGTGTTTTTTCCCCGCTGCCAAAAGCGCGGTTTTACGAAACGCCTGATCTTGATCCATGATAATACGCGCCGTCACAAATTCAGTTGGGGATTCTTCAATGCGATGATTAAGAGCATTCAGTTTATTATTTTCAGATTCCAATTTTTGCGCTTTGTGGTACCACGCAAGCAATAGATTATTTTCCTCGCGTAAGCGTTCATTCTCACGGCGCATTTGTGCAATTTCTGCCACACTACTCGCACTTGATCCGATCGCTTGGAATGGCACTGACACGACATACACAAAAGGGCCGATTGTATTGAGTACAGTGGAGCGACTTTGTGAGGCAAATTGAGGCATCATCATACTTAAGGCTAACAACACAAAAGAAACAGCAAGCCACCCAATCATAGAAAAATGATCTGGATCAACGCGGTATCGCGCGTTAGAAGAATTTTTACGAAACATTGGTGCCATTGACCTTTATTTGTAAGGATTACAAACGGTTCGTCAACAAATTACATTAATATGATTGGTTTGCGCTTGCGATAAGAAGAATGGTTTTTTCCTGTAACGCTTGTCCCGTACCAAGTGCGACACATGATAATGGATCATCAGCCAAGGTTACGGCAAGACCAGTGGCGTGGCGAAGCACAAAATCAAGATTTTTCAAAAGTGATCCGCCGCCCGTCATTACAATACCGCGCTCAACAATATCGGCGGCGAGTTCTGGTGGTGTGTGTTCAAGCGCTGTTTTAACCGCTTCAACAATTTGCCCCACAGGTTCAGCCAAACTTTCAGACATTTGACGTTCTGTAATCACAATTTCTTTTGGCACGCCATTCATTAGATCGCGCCCTTTGATTTCCATTTTACGACCATCACCTTCGGCAGGTGGGCAGGCAGAACCAAGCTCTTTTTTGATGCGCTCTGCTGTCGATTCACCAACGAGCAAATTATGAACGCGGCGAATATACGCAATAATGGCTTCATCCATTTTATCACCGCCCACACGCACTGATTTTGCATACACAATACCACCAAGTGATAATACGGCGACTTCTGTCGTACCGCCACCAATATCAACAACCATAGAACCCGTAGGCTCTGTGACTGGTAGGCCAGCGCCAATGGCCGCCGCCATAGGCTCTTCAATGAGCCATACACGCCGTGCGCCAGCGCTTTCTGCTGATTCTTGGATCGCGCGTTTTTCAACAGGTGTTGAACCAGACGGCACACAAATCACCATTTCTGGGGATACGAATGAACGGCGGTTATGAACTTTGCGAATAAAATGTTTAATCATGGCTTCAGCCACTTCAAAATCGGCGATGACGCCGTCACGAAGTGGACGAATGGCTGTGATGTTACCTGGTGTGCGGCCGAGCATTTGCTTAGCTTCATTACCAACGGCAAGTACAGTTTTTTTACCATTAACCGTGGTGATGGCCACGACCGATGGTTCATTGAGGACAATCCCTCTATCTTTTACGTACACAAGAGTGTTGGCTGTACCGAGGTCGATAGCCATATCATTGGAAAGCATGCCAAGCGCTTTCGCTAGCATGGCAGGGAATCGCACTGATTAACCTTGACGCGCTTTAAAGCGTGGATTCATCTTATCAATGACGTACAAACGACCTTTACGACGTACCACACGGCAAGTACGGCTACGTGTTTTCAATGTTTTGATGCTAGAACGAACTTTCATATCATTACCTTATAATTTGTAAATTTACGTGATGTGACGTTATGCGGTATAGACAACCCTATTGTCAAGGGAAAGTCACTGTGTCATGTATATTTATCATGACAATTATAATAGCAATTCCAAAAGAAGATCAAAATGGTGAAGCGCGCGTAGCCGCCTCCCCAGATACCGTAAAAAAATACATCGCTTTGGGGTGCACCGTTACAGTGGAAAAGGAGGCTGGTGTCAAAGCCAACTTTCCCGATGACTTATATAAAGACGCTGGCGCAACGATTGTTAAAAGCAGAGCTGATTTATTCAAAACCGCTGATATTATATTAACCGTCGGCGTGCCTGATAATTCCGATGTCGCGAATTTCAAAAAAGGTGCTTTGCTTGTAGGTCAACTTGCCCCTCTCGCCAAAGACGTTCAAATTCGTGTTAAGAGCTATGAAAAACAAAAAGTTACCGCATTTTCTCTTGAAAAACTGCCCCGTATTTCACGAGCACAATCAATGGATGTGTTGTCATCACAAGCCAACTTGGCGGGCTATCGCGCTGTCATTGAAGCCGCAAGCATATACCAACGTGGCTTTCCTATGATGATGACAGCTGCGGGCACGGTCACGCCTGCCAAAACATTTGTGATGGGCGCTGGTGTCGCTGGATTACAAGCGATTGCAACTGCGCGCCGATTGGGCGCTGTAGTGTCGGCCACTGATGTGCGTGCCGCCGCTAAAGAACAGGTTGAATCTCTCGGTGCCACGTTTGTTATGGTTGATTTGGATGACAGTGAAACTGCGGGTGGCTATGCACGTGAATTGACTGTTGAGGAAAAGGCAAAGCAAGCCGCGTTAATAGCCGAAACATTGCCAAAACAAGATGTTGTCATCACAACTGCACTCATCCCTGGTCGCCCTGCTCCTGTGCTCGTGACCGAAGATATGGTGTCTCAAATGAAAGCGGGATCAGTCATTGTCGATATGGCAGCCGCCATGGGTGGCAACTGTCCACTAACCAAACAAGACCAAGTTATCACCACTAAAAATGGCGTTCACATTGTGGGGTATACCAATTTAACGAGCCGTATCGCCAACGATGCGTCCGCATTATATGCGCGCAATCTTTATAATTTCGTTTCACTCTTTTTGAAAAAAGGTGAAAAATCACCTGTGATCGAAATGCCCGAAGATGATGAGTTGATCACATCCAGTAGAATTACAGATCAAAAGGAAGCAAAATAAGCCATGGCAAATAATGACGAATTGCTAGAACAAGGGGTCAATTTGGCCAACCAAGCCAAGGATTTGTCCAATAATATTGCGGAATATGCGCTCCAAGCCAGCTCTGTGGCACAAAGCGGTGACGCACACGCTAACTTTCTTGTAATGGGTTTATCCATTTTTGTTCTTGCCTGTTTTGTTGGTTATTATGTTGTTTGGCGGGTAACGCCCGCGCTTCACTCACCTCTCATGGCTGTGACCAATGCTATTTCGTCTGTGATTATCGTCGGCGCGCTCGTGGCGGCTGGTGTTGGTGACACATTTAATTTTTCATCTCTTATGGGCTTTCTTGCTGTCATGCTCGCCTCTATTAATATCTTTGGTGGGTTCATAGTCAGCAATCGCATGCTCGCCATGTTCAAAAAAAATGATGCACCCAAAAAAGAAAATTCTAAAATGGGAGATAAAAAATAATGTTTGGTATTATTCATGATTATTCTGGCTTTTTATATCTAGCCGCCTCCGTCCTTTTTATTCTTGCCTTACGGGGATTATCTCACCCATCCATGGCACGCCAAGGCTTAAAATTTGGCATCATTGGGATGACGATTGCGATTGTCACTACATTGGCCAATCCTGATATTGTTAGCTTTGGTTGGATCATCATCGCAATGGTCGCGGGTGGTATTATTGGAACGGTGATAGCCCTTAAAATTTCTATGACGTCATTACCACAGCTCGTGGCTGGTTTTCACTCGCTCGTGGGTTTAGCGGCCGTATGTGTTGCCGCTGCTGCGTTCTATAACCCTCTGGCATTTGGTATAGGCATCCCTGAATCCATTGTAATATCGTCTCGAATTGAAATGAGCCTAGGCCTTGTTATTGGCGCAATTACATTCACTGGATCACTGGTTGCCTTTGCTAAACTCCAAGGTATTCTATCGGCCAAACCTTGGTCACACCCCATGCGTCACATTCTTAATTTATGCCTCGCTGTTGGCATTGTTTTTTTCATGTCAGTCTTTGTCTATAGCGAAAGCGACATGGCGTTTTGGATGGCTTTATTATTTGGTTTAATCCTTGGTATTACATTAATCCTACCAATTGGCGGCGCTGATATGCCCGTCATCGTTTCCATGCTGAACAGTTATTCTGGTTGGGCGGCGGCTGGTATCGGGTTTACCCTTGCCAACACGCTCTTAATCATCACGGGCGCACTCGTGGGGGCGTCTGGCGCCATTTTATCATACATCATGTGCAAAGCCATGAACCGTAGCTTCATCTCTGTAATCTTGGGTGGTTTTGGTGCCGAAGGTGGCAGCGGCGCAGTTACCCCGACTGGTGCCAATGATAAACCTGTTAAAATTGGCGCGGCTGATGATGCTGCCTATCTCATGCAAAATGCCTCCAGTGTTATCATTGTTCCGGGTTACGGCATGGCCGTGGCACAAGCTCAACACGCCCTTCGTGAATTGGCTGATCTTTTGAAAAAAAATGGTGTCAAAGTTCGCTACGCCATCCACCCTGTGGCGGGTCGTATGCCGGGTCACATGAATGTACTCTTAGCCGAAGCCAATGTTCCCTATGATGAAGTTCTTGAGCTTGAAGAAATTAACCGTGACTTTGCCCAGACCGATATCGTCTATGTGATTGGCGCGAATGACACGACTAATCCTTCCGCGCGCACTGATCCAAATTCACCAATTTATGGTATGCCTGTGTTGGATGTTGAAAAAGCGGGCACGGTGTTATTTATCAAACGTTCACTTGGCGCGGGCTATGCAGGTGTAGACAACCCCCTCTTTTATAAAGATAATACGATGATGCTTTTAGGTGATGCTAAGGCTATGACCGAAGCCATCATCAAAGCTATGGAAGATTAAAAAATAGAAAATATGGGAGATTAAAAAATATGGGTGACCATTTACGCCTCAGCGATAAAATTTTGGACGCGCTTGAATACGCCATCCAGCAAAATGATTTAGAAATTGCCGTGCTCCTTGATCACGCTCTTGATAAAGCCATGACACGCAATACAGGTGGTGGCGATTTCGTTGAACGACGTTCTTATACAGAGCGTATGGAATCTGTCTCTGCCGCGCTAAACCTGCTTAAGAAGTAGAGCTTTTATCAATCCATTCTTGTTCCGATAATATTGCAACACCTAAGCTTTCGGCTTTTTTACGCTTTGATCCTGCCGCCTCTCCCGCGATCACATAATCCGTTTTAATTGAAACGGATGACCCCACTTTAGCCCCTAAAATTTGCGCACGCGCTTTAGCCTCGTCACGCGTCATTTGCGTAAGGGTGCCCGTAAACACCAAGGTTTTACCGCTGAATAAATGATCTTTTGCCGAGGCATCAACAAATTCTTCAATGGTTAAAACTTTTAAAAAATCATCCATTAAATCTTGATGCTTTGTATTGTTAAAAAATCTAATGAGTTCTTGCGTGGCAATCGGGCCCACATCATCAATAGATTCAAATTCCTCATTATTTTCATGCTTTGCGGAACTCAGTAATTTTTCAATTGTGACAAAATGTGCCGCCAATTTTTGTGCAGTGATCGCCCCGACTTGTGGAATACCGAGCGCATATATAAAGCGTGGTAATGATATGGTTTGACGGGTTTTAATTGAGGCAAACAGATTATCAACTGATTTGTCGCCCCAACCCTCAAGTTGTCTTAACTCTGTTTCAAAACGTTCCAGTTTAAAAATATCAACGGGCGTTTTAATCCATTCTTTTTGATAAAATTCTTCTAATGTGCGCGCTCCTAATCCTTCGATATCAAAAGCTGTGCGAGACACAAAATGTTTTAACCCTTCAACGGCTTGCGCCGCGCATGTTAAACCGCCCGTGCATCTTTTGGCGACTTCGCCCTCAACGCGCACAGCAGGCGACCCGCATATTGGGCATGTCTCAGGTAATTTATAAGTAACATTCTCTCGGTTTTCTTCTTCCGCCGTAAGTGATTTTGTGATCTGAGGGATCACATCTCCTGCGCGCTGGATGGTAACCGTATCGCCCTCTCTTAATTTTAGTTCACTGATAAAATCTTCATTGTGAAGTGTCGCACGGCTGACCAACACCCCGCCCACATTAATTGGCTTCACTTCGGCCACAGGTGTCAAAACACCCGTACGGCCAACTTGAACGGAAATTTTTTCAACGGTGGTGATCGCTACTTCTGCGGGAAATTTATAAGCAATCGCCCAACGCGGTGCACGACCCACAAAACCAAGCCGTTCTTGCAATGCGCGATTATTAATTTTGAATACAAGACCATCAATGTCCCAAGCCAGATTTTGGCGTTGTCGTACCCAAACATGTATCCAGCCTTCAAGTTCTTTTCTACTCTTGATATAATTAATAACATCTACCGAAATACTGTTATACGAAACATTAAAGTGTCTAATATCAAATCCTATACTTTTAATGCTCTCAATCGCATTGCTTTGAGATTTTGGTTTATTATCAACATGCAATGAATACGAATAAAACTTTAGAGGTCTTGATGCCGTTATTGATGCATTTTTTTGGCGCAAGCTTCCTGCCGCAGCATTCCTTGGATTGGCAAAAATCTTCTTACCAATTTTTTCTTGTTCCTCATTCAAGTTCTGAAAATCTCTATGATCCATGTAAATTTCACCGCGCACTTCGACACGTGACTTATCATTTATAGTTTTGGGAATATCTTTAATCGTTTTGACATTAGCGGTTACGTCTTCTCCCACGCGTCCATCACCTCGTGTGGCGGCGCGAATTAGTTCACCGTTTTCGTAGACAAGAGAACACGATAAACCATCAATTTTTAGCTCCGCGTGGACAGGTATAAAGCTATCTAATGGTTCACCTAGAAAACGATTGCAACGCTCCATCCACTCCATCACTTCCTCAATGCTCATGGCATTATTAAGCGACAGCATGGGCGTTTGGTGCGTGACTTTATCGAATGTTGAACTCGCCTTACCAGACACCTCTAATGAGAGTGATCCTTGTATGAGTGATGAATCTTTGGCTTCGAGATCAAGCAATTCACGGCGCGCTTTATCATAGGTTGCATCATCAACTTTTGGATCGTTGGAATTATAATAAGCCTCATCCCATTGTTTGATTTTTTGTGTAAGTTCAGCGTGACGTTTTTTAAGATTACTCATCCCGCTTGCTCCAATAATTTAAGCGCGGCGGCTTGTGCCTCAGATGTCATGGATGCCCCCGCGAGCATGCGTGCCACCTCATCACGGCGTAAATCGGTGCTGGAAAGTTCTGTGATGGTCGCACGCGTTTGCCCTTGTGCGGTGGATTTTTGAACGATGAAATGTGTGGATGCACTTGCGGCCACTTGTGCGCTATGCGTCACTACAATGACTTGATAATCACGCGCAAGACGTTTAATGCGCTCGCCTATAGCCGAAGCCGTTGCACCGCCAACGCCTTGATCAATCTCATCAAATACTAATAATGATGCCTCGCCCGCAAGCACCATTTTCATAGCCAATAAAAGACGCGATAATTCTCCCCCCGATGCACTTTTGTGAAGCGCCGCAAAATCTTGTCCTACGTTCATCGCCACTTGGAACATCACCATATCTCTACCATGTGTGCCCCATTGGTTTTCATCCAATGATGTCATATCCACTTTGAATTGCGCGCGCTCAAGTTTTAACGGTGGCAATTCTGTCATGATGTTATCTTGAAGTTCTATGGATGTCTTAAGACGCGCTTTGGTAAGTTTAGTTGCGCTCTCAATATAAGTATCTCGGGCTTTCTCTTCTTCAATTTTTGCTTTTTCCAACGCTTCGCCAGACAAGGAAAACGCGTTTAATTTCTCGCGAATATCAATGTGCAATTTTGGTAGACCATCACACGTGGTATTTAAGCGCCGCGCCACATCACGCAATTCGTGCAATCGATCATCAACAACCTCCAAATCAGGCATATCATTAAGAGCATTAATTTCAACATAAAGCCCATCGGCGATATCGCGCACTTGCGTGATAATTTCATCAACGCGATCTTGTAATGTTGCCACCGCATCAATATTAGAAACACGCGATAGCGCCTTCCATGCTTTATTGAGCGCTTTATCCGCGGCCTCATTGTAAGAACCCTGAAGACTATCCATCGCCTCGCCCATATGGTCTTTAAGGCGTGTGGATTGCGAGGCTATGTTGCGTTTTTCAAGCAGTTGGTCCTCTTCCCCTACGAGTGGATTAAGATCATCCAAAATTGCTAAGTCTTCAATCCATTGATCTTTTTGTTTAAGAGAGTCTTCATAGACTCTTTCAAGATTTTCGCGTGCCTGTTTGGCCAATTGCCATGCCTGCCAGTCATTTGAAACTTTTGAAATTAGTGATTTATCGTCCAATGCCTGATCAAGGAAAAAACGGTGTTTTGAAATATCTAGCAGCGCATGCGTTTCAAATTGTCCATGAATATCCACCAAATATGGTGCGATATCTTTGAGTTTTTGCGCTGTTACGGAACGATCGTTTATTGTGGCGCGTGACTTTCCATCCTTGTTGATGAAGCGCGTGATGATGAGGTTTTCCGTTGGATCGTCATTCTCTAGTTGTGTCCAAATTGGATGCGAAAAATCAAGATCAAATTCGGCCGTGACTTGTGCCTCTTCTGCCCCTTTACGGATCATGTTGAAATCAGATCGCACGCCTAAAATTAAGGATAATGAGTCGAGGATAATGGACTTACCCGCGCCCGTCTCGCCCGTAAGCGCGCTCATGCCAGATGTGAAATCAAGCGCAAGCTTTTCAATAAGAACGATATTTTGAATGTAAAGACGAAGGAGCATATCTGCCGCCCTAAAAGAGACTATCTATGGTACGTGATACTAAGCCTTTATTGTCTCGAATTTCTTTATCTATCTCAGCTTTATACTCTGGTTTTAACAATGCATAAGCACGATCATACCATTCCGAGCCTGGGAAATTATAACCCAAAATCGCTGCCGCGCGAGCGCTTTCAGCGTCTAAGCCGAGCGCGTGATAGCTTTCCACCATGCGGAATAAAGCTTCGGGTGTTTGTGTGGTGGTTTGATATTCTTTAATTACATTTAAATACCGTTTAAGCGCTGCCGAGAAAATACCTTGTTTTTGATAGTAACGCCCAACGGTCATTTCTTTACCCGCCAAATGATCAAGTGTCAGATCACGTTTCAATGCGGCATCACGGGCATAGGACGTGTTTGGAAAACGCTCAATAACCGCATCAAATGCTTCCATAGCATCCACGGTCGTGCCTTGATCGCGGCGCACATCAACGATTTGTTCATAATGTGATAAAGCGCGCAGATAATAAGCGTAAGCAATATCGTCACTTCCTGGGAACAATTGAATATAACGATCCAAGCCAGCAATGGCTTCTGGGTATTGCAAATCTTTGTATTGCGCGTAAGACGCCATCAATTGTGCGCGTGTGGCCCATTCTGAATAAGGATATTGCGTGTCCACAAATGTGAATGCTTTGGCGGCTTTTTTATATTCACCCGCATCCAGCATATTTGCTGCGCGATTATACAATTCCTCAACGGGACGATCTTTTATAAGCTCTAAAGCTTTTGTCTCTTTTGTTTGATCAGACGCACACGCCGTGACCGTCAACATAAGTGCGATCAAGAGGCTAAGGATGTAAGGACGAGAATGTATGTTATTCATACTGCCCACCCTAGACGATTTTTAATCACTTTGAAAAGAGTTTGTCGCGCTTTGTCACAGAGCTATGCCCTGTTTTTTTAGAAGGCACGGAAAAATCAATCTCTTCAAATTGAGACTTATCCGCCAAAAAGGCTTGAACAAGGCGTGTGTTAAGGGCGTGCGAGGCTTTGTAACCTTCATAACGACCAATAATGGGCGCACCCACGAGTGCCAAATCACCGATGGCATCCAACAATTTATGACGCGCAGGTTCGTCCGCAAACCGCAACCCTTGAGGGTTGGCCACGCTTGCCTCGTCAAACACAACAGCATTATCCATTGAGCCGCCTTTTATAAGACCTGCGCTTTTAAGCATATCAAAATCTTTGGTAAACCCGAATGTACGGGCGGGCGCAACGTCGTCTTCATAGTTTCCATGATCAAGATCAAAGCGGAATGTCTGGAGACCAATCATAGGATGATCAAAATCAATTGTCATTTGAAAATGACGGCTATTATCAGGGATCAAACGCACCCATTTATCGCCCTCTCGTATCTCAATTTCCTGCAACACTTTTAAGGCTTTGCGAGGTTTTGATTGGGGCGTGATTCCTGTTTTTAAAAATGGTTTGTAAAAATCAATGGCGCTACCATCCATCAATGGCACTTCGGGGCCATCAAGGGTAATCAGCGCATTATCAATATTAAGCGCTATCATGGCCGAAAGCACATGCTCAGGCGTTGATACGGATATATGCTCATCTTTTTGTAAGAGCGTGCAAAGCGCCGTTGGTTTTGAATACTTACCGTGCACGGGTATAAGTGGTTTACCGTTGAGATCAGCGCGCTGAAAGACAATGCCATGGCCCGTGCTTGCAGGATGGATAGACATGGTCACAGGCGCACCCGAATGGAGCCCAATTCCTTTAAACGTCACCGTTGCGGCAAGAGTGTGTTGCATAAAATCTTTCATCATTATTCATACGTTTGAAACGCATATTCGGTTCGCAAAGAAATTCATACATGAAAATCTGTGCTCAATACAATGATAAAGCAAAATAATATGTTTTAAAGCCTATTTAAGAAAATTACGCATAATCGAATTTTTGAGGCAAAAATTATGCTTATTGAGAACTGAAACGGAGCATAGCTATGGCTATGAGAGCGTCAGGAGCGCAAATAAGTATAATTTGCAGTCCAAAAGATGACGATTATTAGTTGGCCTGACGTCTTAAAAACGCTGGGATGTCAAGATCATCAGTCTCTTCTTGAACAACAGGCGCACGATCTGGTGTGGCCTCAACTTTTAACGTTGTTTGTTGACCACCAACAGAGGGCGC
>JBBKXB010000042.1:0-18962 GCA_037969255.1 Bdellovibrionales bacterium
CAATCCTGATTTTGATAATATTATTACGGCGCTTGAAACATGCGGTGATGAAATGGATATGGTCGCAAGCATATTTTATAACCTTTCGGGGACAATGACCAATGATGCGCGCCAAGCGCTTGCGCAAGAACTAGGGCCTATTATGTCGGCCTTTGGCAATGAATTAACGCTTGATCCGCAATTATTTGCGCAAGTGGATAAGGTCTATCAAAAAAGAGCCGATTATACGTTGAGCGCTGAGGAGGCGACATTATTAGACAATACGTGGATCAGTTTTGTTCGTAATGGTGCGAATTTAAATGACAGCGACCAAACAAAGCTTAAAGAGATTGATGAGAAATTATCAACGCTTGGCCCTAAATATGGCGAGAATATCCTAAAAAGTACCAATGCTTATGTGTTGTGGCTTGATGAAGATCAAGTCAAAGGTTTGCCTGAAACGGCTCTTGCCCAAGCTAAGGAAACCGCTGTTGAAAAGGGCGGGAAACAACCATACGCCATCACGCTTCATTATCCGTCTTATGGTCCCGCGATGACATATCTTGATGATCGGGGTGTCCGTGAAACATTGTGGCGCGCCATGTCCGATGTGGCGTTTAAAGGAAAACATGATAACAGCCAAAACGTGCTTGATATTGTGAAGTTGCGCCAAGAGCGTGCAAAGTTGCTCGGGTTTAAATCACATGCCGATTATATATTGTCGCGCCGTATGGCTGGCTCGGTAGAGCGTGTGCGTGAGTTTCAAAAAGATATGGCGGATATTGCCACACCTCGTGCAAAAGAAGAATTAAAAGAGCTTAAAGATTTCGCCAAAAATTTGGGTGATGCGTTGGATGAATTAAAGCCTTGGGACACGGGTTATTACGCTGAAAAGTTACGCCAAGAAAAATTTGCGTTTTCGGACGAAGATTTGCGTCCTTATTTTCCATTACAAAAAGTGCTCGATGGCACGTTCAAGCATTTTGAAAAACTCTTTAATGTATCGTTCGAACCGCAACCTAAATTGGCGGTATGGCACAAGGATGTGGACGCGTATATTGTGCGCGATAAAGACGATGATAGTGAGTTAGGCATTTTATACACCGACTTTTTCCCGCGAGAGAGCAAAGGCTCAGGCGCATGGCAAGCGGCATTACTGCGCGCTGGATTATTCCGTGATAAAATCGCAAGACCGATTATTGCCACGGTTTATAATTTCACCAAGCCTACAAAAAATAAGCCGAGCTTATTAACACACCACGAAGTTGAAACCATTTTCCATGAATTTGGACATGCGATGCATAATTTGCTGGCTAAATCCAAACATCAATCACTTGCAGGCACATCTGTATACCGCGATTTTGTGGAGTTGCCGTCTCAAGTCCAAGAAAATTGGTTGATGGAACCTGAAACACTTGCATTGGTATCTGGTCACGTTGATACAGGCGAACCCTTGCCACAAGAATTGATCAAGAAGCTAAAGGCTGCTTCAACATTCCAATCGGGATTATTCTACCACCGTCAATTAACGCTTTCGACTTTGGATGTTGAATGGCATGCGCAAGATGTATCAAAAGTGAGTGATGTTCTGGCGTTTGAATTGGAAGTCACAAAAGGCTTTAAGTTGATGGAGTATGTTGCTGGGTGCACATCTGTGCGCTTTGGTCATATTTTTGATGGCGGGTATTCGGCTGGTTATTACGGGTATATGTGGGCCGAAGTTTTGGACGCTGATGCTTATGAATATTTCAAAGAAGAAGGCATTTACAATAAAGCACTCGCCAAAAAATACCGTGAAACCATTTTGGAAAAAGGCGGCTCCCAAGACCCAATGAAGCTTTACATTGATTTTAGAGGGCGCGAACCAAGCGTTGAACCAATGTTAAGACGCAAAGGGCTATTGGCTGATGACAAAGCCGCCTAATGCCCGCGTTGCCGCCGCTGATCTTGTTTCCACAGTTTTAAGGGAACAATCATGGGATTATGCGCTTGATAATGTAAAATCATTTTCTAAATTATCGCCTCAAGATCGTGGATTTGCGCATCATTTGGCAGCCACAACATTGCGTCATTATAATTATCTCTCATTTGTCGCGAGCAAATTAACCAATCGCGGTAAAGTCAAACCACCCAAATTGGAAATCATTTTGGCGCTTGGCCTGACACAAGTTTTATTTATGGACGTTTCTGATCATGCGGCGGTAAATGAAACCGTTGAGATTGCCCCGAGGCCATTTACGGGCGTTGTAAATGCGGTTCTAAGGCGCGCCTTGCGAGAGAAAAAAGATTGGCTCGATAATCCTAATTTGGCGCAATACGCAGCGCCCAAGTGGCTTTATAAAAAATTAAGCGATGATTATGGCGCGACCCGCGCAAGAGAGGTTATCCTTTCATGCTTAAAAGAACCGCAGGTTAATCTGTCACTAAAAAATCCAAATGATCGCGATGAGTGGACTAAGAAATTGGAGGCTAACGCGCACAAACTAGGCAATTCAATCTTGCTTGATCATACGGGCGCTATTCAAAAACTTGAAGGGTTTGATGAAGGCGCGTGGTGGGTGCAAGATGCCGCCGCGGCTTTTCCGATCCATCAACTTGGTGATTTAACAGGAAAGCATGTGCTCGATATGTGCGCTGCCCCTGGGGGCAAGGCCATGCAACTGGCATCGATGGGCGCGAAGGTTGTGGCGATAGATGTTGATCCCGCGCGTGTGGCGCGTATGAATGAAAACATTGCGCGTTGCGGATTCAAAGATCAAATTAAAACAATATGCGCCGATACGTTAACGCATAGTTTCGAAGAAAAATTTGATTTTATTTTATTGGATGCGCCATGTTCGGCCACGGGCACTTTGCGCCGTCATCCTGATATGTGGGTACAACAAAAACCGCGCGATACCAAAGAATATAATACATTACAAAATAATTTACTTAATGCATCAAAAGACCTATTAAGATCAGATGGTTGCATCGTATACATGACATGCTCATTAAACAAAATTGAAGGCGAAGACGTCCGTGATGCCTTCATCAAATCTAATACCAATTTCAAAGTTTTGGATGATAAATCGGGGCGTATTTTACCTGATGAACACCATACCGATGGTTTCTTTTTCGCTGTTTTTGCGCAATAATAAACGCTCAATCACTGATTCTATAAAGGAACGCTTCGCATGACGTATATTTCGCCATCCATTCTTGCCGCTGATTTTTCAAAACTGGGAGACGAGGTCAAAGCGGTGAGTGATGCGGGCGCCGATTACATTCATATTGACGTGATGGACGGGCACTTCGTCCCGAACATCTCTTTTGGCACATGCGCAATGAAACCGCTTCGACGTTACACGGATAAACCTTTTGACGTGCATTTGATGATTGCCCCTGTTGACCCTTACATCAAAGAATTTGCAGACGCTGGTGCTAATGTCATCACTGTGCACCCAGAGTCGGGGCCGCATCTTCATCGCACACTCCAAATGATTAAAGATTTGGGATGCAAAGCAGGGGTGGCCTTAAATCCAGCCACACCCGTTGATGAGTTAGATCACGTAATGGACATGATTGATTTGGTGTTAGTGATGACGGTTAACCCTGGTTTTGGGGGTCAAAAATTTATTGATCTCAGCGAGAAAATTAAAACAGTGGCCAAAATGATTAAAAAATCAGGGCGCGATATTCTATTGGAAGTCGATGGTGGTGTTACGCCTGAAACAGCCAAAATATGCCGTAAAGCGGGCGCTAATATGCTCGTGGCTGGCACGGCGATATTCAAGACTGAGGACTATAAACAAGCTATTGATGCCTTGAGAGGATAAAGATTGAGCGCACGCAAAGAGAGCACGGGTGATTTTTTAGGACGTATCCTTGGTGATACGATCCATGAGACCAGTGCGCGCCTGACGCAATCTCTTGATGCGTGGACCAATCCAACACCGCCACGATTTCGCTCGGTGGTGCCATCTCTTTGGGCTGGAAGCAGTGATGCGGGCAAATCGCTTTGTAATGGTGCGTTCATGATTGGCCATCAAACCCGATCCATTCAAGGTGGGAATCCTTGGAAATCTTCTAATTTAGAACCCGTTTGGCAAAATTATATAAATAGTTTTACTTTTTTAGGCGATTTACGTGCTGTTGGTGGTGACGCGGCACGGCGCGAGGCACGGCACTATGTGAGTTTGTTTTTGCAACAACCCGTCCTTATCGCTGATAGTAAAAACACGCCTAAAATCACGGCAAAGCGTCTTATCGCATGGCTCACACATTTTGATTTTTACGGTGAAAGTGCGACTTATGAATTTCAATTGGAGGTTCGCCGTGCTTTAAATCTTCAAATTAAATCGCTTATGAAAGCTGATATTCAAGACGGTATGGATGGGTTGTACCAAGCGTGCGCTCTATGGCTGGCTGGTATTGCTATGGATGGCATGAGCGCACCGCGCACTTTGGGGCAAGTGTGGCTAGATAATGTTATACGGGTGTTTATCGTTGATGGTGGGATGGGGACGCGCCGTCCCAGCGATGCACAAGATGCGCTTTCGGTGCTTGTGAAACTCAATTGCACATTGCTTCAAAACAAATTAACGGTGCCTGAATTTTTAACAAATGCTATCGGTAACTTGGCGGCTGGATTACGCGCTGTGCGTGTTAATGGACAAAAATTGCCTGTGTTTCAAGGCGGATACTCGGGCAATACAGCCGACATGAACGCTGTTTTAAAAAGAGCCAACACCCGCAACCGTCACAAAGGCGACGTTGTGATGGGCTACCAAAAATTAGCCCAAGGGCGCACGAACATTCTTATTGATGCAGGCGCAGCGCCAGCCGTAGAATTTGATGAAACCGCGCATGCGGCGCCGTTGGCTTTTAATTTGTGGGTGGGTAAAGATCACGTTGTTACACAATGCGGTAATTCTCCATTTTTACCTGAATCTGCGCAATTGGCACTTCGTGGTACGGCGGCGCATAGCACTGTGACCATCAATGATCGTAACATTAGCGAAATAAGAGCTGTGGGTGGTCTAGGTCGTCGTTATCCCGAACCTCAATTAAAAACGTGGGATGTGAAAGACGGGATTATGGTGGACGCTTTTCACAACGGCTATCAATCTTTGTTTGGAATAACCCATCAACGTAAAATTGCATTGCTTGAGGACGGCGAATATTGCGCAGGCGAAGATCAATTATGCTCTGAAACAGAATTGTTAAGGTCGCATCAAGTTGCGGTGAGGTTTCACTTACATCCGCGCGTCACGGCTTCCCTCATTCAAAATGATACGGAAGTGTTGTTAAGATTGCCGAGTGCAGGTGGTTGGCGTTTTGTGGCTGATGGCCAAAAATTATCACTTGATGAGACTTTGTATTGCGGGTCTGGGCATCCGCACACATCGCTTTGTATAACGATGACACGCGAAATGGAAGCGCCAAAACTCATTATTCCTTGGGCGTTCCAAGCCGAATTACCATCGTAAGTTATGGCTAAAGTAAAATCATTTTATGTGTGTCAATCGTGTGGGGCGGCGCACACGCGCTGGAATGGCAAATGTGACGCGTGCGGCGAGTGGAACTCACTCATTGAAGAAATTGCCCCTGCCGGTGTCAAACCGACAAAAATTAATGCTCCCTCAGGATCATTAAAACTGACAACACTAGATGGTGAAACGAAACCACCACCACGATTATCTTCTGGTATGGACGAACTTGACCGCGTGGCGGGTGGAGGTCTTGTGGCTGGCTCTGCTATTTTAATAGGTGGTGATCCAGGTATCGGAAAATCAACATTACTATTACAAGCGGCAGCCAGTATGGCGCTCTCAGGTGTATCCGTCTTGTACATGTCTGGCGAGGAAGCCGAAGATCAAATCAGATTGCGTGCGCAACGTCTTGGTGTATCGGGTGCTCCTATAGGATTGGCGTCTACCAATCAACTCGAAGCTATTTTGGGTGGGTTGCGTGATGCCAAAGCGCAAGTGGTGATCGTCGATTCCATTCAAACTTTGGCTAGCGCGCATCTTGATAGCGCGGCAGGAAGCGTGGCGCAAGTGCGTCATTGCGGGCATGAACTCATTAAAGCGGCAAAATCACAAGGATTTATATTAATACTTGTAGGTCATGTCACCAAAGATGGCTCTTTGGCGGGGCCGCGTGTCTTGGAACATATGGTTGACGCTGTGATGGCATTCGAAGGGGATCGTTCCCATCAATATAGATTGCTCCGAGCGGTTAAAAATCGTTTTGGCGCCACCGATGAAATTGGCGTGTTTGCCATGCGTGATGGTGGTCTGGAAGAAGTCAGTAATCCATCACAATTGTTTTTGACAGAGCGTGATAACCCTGTGGCGGGTAGTGCGATATGCCCTGCCGTTGAAGGCACGCGCGGATTATTGGTTGAAGTTCAAGCGCTTATTGCGCCCGCCGCTTATGGCACGCCGCGCCGCGCCGTCGTTGGTTGGGATAGTAATCGGTTGGCGATGATTGTCGCTGTGCTTGAAACGCGCGCAGGTATTGAGTTGGGATTTTCAGATATTTATCTCAATATTGCCGGCGGGTTAAAATTGCAAGAACCTGCGGCGGATATGGCCGTGGCCGCCGCGCTTATATCGGCACACAAGGATAAACCACTGCCAAGTGATGCTGTGTATTACGGTGAAATATCATTAACGGGCGAGGTGCGCCGTGTGTCTTTCCCTGATATCCGTCAAAAAGAAGCGATGCGTCTTGGGTACAAGCAAGTCTTCACGCCAAAAGATGAGTGCGAGATCAAAGGCGTCACTGCACGCGCGATCACCCATGTGTCGCAATTGGCAGATGATATTTAGTTTTGTGGTCTAAGCTTTAATAATATAGGAGCTGGCACAGTCGATATGGCTAAATCTAAGTTAGCCATATCGGATACGTCATGAATGCTTCCCTCTAAGATTAAGGCGGTGCTAATAGAAGGTATTTTTCCTATTGCTTTAGAAAATATACAAGGTAGTGCTGGAAAAATCATTGAAGAATGTTCAAAGTTGATTTTGTCTGATTCAGGAGCCAGAAGGCTCTTAAGACTCTCTTGATTGCCATTTTGATATAAAATTGTAAGTGCATGGTTACAATCTTCTACATAAGAAATTAGTTCTTTGAGTAAATTAAAAAAACTAGGATTTTCAATAATTAACCCAACACTCCTTGTTGATAGTACCAAACAAGAAAAATCACTCAAAAGGTCACTGAATAATTTTATATTATCATGCTTTGGAAATAATATACTTGCTACACTTTTTTTTGTATCCTCATCCCAACCTTTGCTTGCTAATGTATATAGTTCATGAAGTGCATCTGTATTAATCTCATCACGAAATCTCACAAATAATGCAATTGCTTCACCATCTCTGAAACAGTGATCAGTACCTTTTTTATTACAGATCGCCTGTCTACTTTTACCCAAACATTTGGCAATACGCGCATAAGGGAGGTCAGTTATTTCAAAGAATCTATCAATAGTTAACATAGTATTTTTTAGGCTCAAATATTTTCTTTGTCAACTTATTATATTTTGTATGGCCATATAAACACTTGATTTATGCCCCAAAAACCGCAACATAATAGCCATCCATGATTATTGATATCATCATTGTTGCCGTTTTATTTTTATCGGCCTTAATTGCTTTTTTCCGCGGATTTGTTCGTGAAATTTTAACGCTTTGCGGATTTGTTGGCGCGTTGCTTATTGCCTTTTTTGTTTCACCACGTTTCCAAGGCATCACACATGGCTGGTTTGATGCGGATAAAGATAGTGAATTGTTTGGGATTATCCCGACCACTGTGGCTATTGATGTGGGGACGTTTGCCTTTGTATTTTTAATCACGCTCATCATTTTGACCTTAATTGCGCATGCGATCTCGCATGGTCTACATGCCGCGGGATTGGGCGCTTTGGATAGAACGTTAGGGGTGTTGTTTGGTCTTGTGCGCGGTTTGTTCCTTATTCTTATTTTCTACTTACCCTTTTATTTCACGGCGAGCGACGTGCAAAAAAAAGAATGGTTTGAAGCTTCTGCCACATTGCCTATTATTGATCTTGTGGCGATGGAAGTTGAGCCTTATGTACCGATAGGTGATGACGAGGAAGACGATGCGAACGATGAAGATGACAAAAAAGAGAGCAAAGGATTTGGCCGTCTTGATGACGCCATGCGTAACGCGCTTGAACCAAGTGAAAAAGATTTAAAAGATTCATCGAAAAAAGACACTCAAGGCTATGATATGGATGACCTTAAAGCCATTGGTGATGTCATTGAAAAAAGCATAACTAATGAACAACCAACGACGCCCAATGAGGGGGATAATCAATGATTGATGACACACAACTCGATGGATTTCATGAGGAATGCGGCGTATTTGGTATTTTAGGCAATGATGATGCGGCAGCGCTCACCGCGCTTGGCCTACATGCATTACAACATCGCGGACAAGAAGCCTGTGGTATCGTCACTCATGACGGAGTGAATTTTTATTCGCATAAAGCGCTCGGCATGGTGGATGAAACCTTTAACCGCTCGGACATCCTCACGAAATTAAAAGGCCATATTGGTATCGGGCATAATCGATATTCGACAACGGGTGAACCGTCTCTTCGTAACGTACAACCACTTCATGGCGATTTGGATGATGGTGGTTTTGCGCTGGCGCATAATGGTAATTTAACAAACGCACTGACATTGCGCGGTGAATTGATGAAAAAAGGCGCGTTATTTCAATCGACCTCTGACACTGAAATTTTCATGCACAATATGATCCGCACGGATACCACCGCGCCCATCCATGACCGCATTATTCAAACATTATCCAATATCGAAGGCGCATTTGCCCTCGTGTGTATTAAAAACAATCAATTGATTGGCGTGCGCGATCCGATGGGCATACGTCCGCTTGTGCTTGGTAAACTTGGCGATGCCTATATTCTTACATCCGAGTCATGTGCACTTGATATCATTGGCGCGACCTATGTGCGCGAAATTAAAGCGGGCGAAATTGTTGTGATTGATAAGAACGGTCTACAATCTTATCAATTACCAAATACCGCGCCTAAAAAATTCTGTGTGTTTGAGTATATTTATTTCTCGCGTCCTGATAGCCATTATGGAGAGGGTGCGGATAGCAAATCTGTGTATCAAACACGCTTCCGCATTGGTGAAAAATTAGCGGCAGAAAGCCCGTGTGAAGGCGCGGATATCATTGTACCCGTACCTGATTCAGGTGTGCCAGCCGCGCTTGGTTTTGCCGAAGCGTCTAACATTCCTTTTGGCTATGGCATCATTCGTAATCATTATGTGGGGCGCACGTTTATTCAACCCACCGATAAAATCCGTCATTTAGGTGTGAAATTAAAACACAATGCCAACAAGCCTTTGATCGAAGGTAAAAAAATAGTGCTGGTGGATGATTCCATCGTGCGCGGAACCACCAGCCGTAAAATTGTTGATATGGTGCGCGCCGCTGGCGCTGCCGAAGTTCACATGCGTATTGCTGCACCGCCCACACGGCATAGCTGTTTTTATGGCGTGGACACGCCAGACGAATCCAAATTAATGGCCAGTAAGTACTCAGTAGAGGAAATCGCCAAAGAAATTGACGTTGATAGCCTTGCCTATATTTCTATGGGTGGATTGTATGAAGCCATCAAAGACAAGCGGACAAATTATTGTGATGCATGTTTTAGTGGCGATTATCCCGTCAAATTAACGGATCATCTCAACCGTCATGAAAAAAAGGCGATCAGCTCATTGGCCAGAGGCGCTTAATTTCTTTTAGCTAGATGCGCATAAGGATTTTTCTTACCGCGGAATAAAAGTCGTATCGGCACGCCATGTATGTCCAAATCCTCACGCAATGATCGTATCAAATAACGTTTGTAACTATCGGGAATGTCATTGGGTTTTGAACACCACATCGCAAAAGTTGGCGGGCGGTTATTAATTTGTGACACGTATTTGATGCTATTGGGACGATTGGCGACCATCGGCGGCGGATTATGATTTTTCACGTAATCCAACCAGCGATTAAGAGCGCCTGTACCCACGCGCTTATTCCATGTCTCGTATGTCGTTTCAACAGCCTTCATAAGCGGTTTAAGGCCTTTGCCTCGGGTTGCGATCATATTCACCATTGGCAAGTCAGGCACTTCGTTAATGCTGTTTTCCAAGGTTTTGCCTTTGATAAAGGCCATCGCGCTTTCATCAGGCGCTTTTAAATCCATTTTGTTCATGGCGACCACCAAGGCACGACCTTCTTTGATCACGAGCCCAGCAAGTGTGATGTCTTGATGTTCCGTGGTTAATGAGCGATCAATCACAAGAACGACGATCTGCGCAAGGCGGATAGCACGGAGGCTGTCTTCAACACTAAAATCTTCTAAAATACCATCAACGCGATTTTTACGGCGTAGACCAGCGGTATCCACCAGCTCATATAATTGTCCATTATATTCCCATTTGGCATGAACGCTGTCACGTGTGAGGCCTGCTTCGGGGCCGGTTAAAGAGCGGTTCGTTCCCAAAAGGGCATTCATTAATGTCGATTTACCAGCGTTTGGTTGCCCGATGATGGCAATTTTAATTGGCTTTGTATCCTCGTCCTCGTCATCATTCTGGGATTCGGCATTTTGTTCAGGCATATACTCAATGATTTTTTCATCAAGTTCGTAAAAGCCTTGCCCGTGGGCGCTGGACACCAATAATGGTTCGCCAAAACCGAAGGCCAGAACTTCGGCTTCACATTCTAATGCGTTTTCATTTTCAGCCTTATTGAGAACGGGAATAATGGGTAAATTGGCACGGCGCAGACGTGCCGCCGTCCACTCGTCCACAGCTGTGATTTCAGAGCGTCCATCAAGAACAAAGATGATTAGGTCAGCTTTTTCAATCGCATCATCTGTGTGGTTACGCATACGCCCTGTGAGCGAGTTATTGGGCGCATCATCATAACCAGCGGTATCAATAAGGCGTATTTTTCGTTCCGTATTATAGTCGCCAACTTTAGCTTCGGCTTCGCGCCAATCGCGCGTGACCCCTGGTTCATCATAAATAATTGCCAATTGTTTTTTAACCATGCGATTAAACAATGTTGATTTCCCGACATTGGGTCGTCCTACAAGTGCTACGGTAAACATGATGTTTATTTCCAGACTGACAATTGACCGTCTTCGGTCACGAAAGCGATCATGTTATTGGCCACAATGGGGCGCACAGCTATATTGGCTGGAATATCAATGACGGCGATTTGCGTGCCATCAATCGGATTGAAAATGAGAGATTTTCCATCGTCATTAAATGCGTACAACCTTTCTGAAAGCACATAAGGGCCAAACCATTTAATAGGGTCTTCTTTAACCTGTTCATCCTCAAATTGTGGTAGATTGAGGTTCCAAATGGGCAAGCCTTCAACAAGGTCACGGGCGCTTAGGCCTGTGTGCGTCAATATGAATAAAGCGTTACCAGATGTCCATACAACTCCATTGGCACCAATATCTTTTTGCCACTGACGTTGGCCTGTGAAAGCATTGGTGGACATGACTAATCCAGCGGCATTGCTCGAAAGAACAGAATTGCCTTGAATAACGGGCGGTGCAATCACATCACGTAAATTGTTTAAATCATCAATACGGCCACCGCGTACACGGTTAAATTTAGAACGCCACAAGACTTTGCCATCTTTGACGCTTAGCGCCACGATTGATCCATCAGATAGGCCTGTGACCAGTGCATCACTTGTGAGTGCAGGCGAAGGAATGCCCAGTACAGCAATATCTTGTTCGGCGCCTTTATGTGACCATATTTCTTTACCTGTCACGGCATCCATTGCCATGACGTTGTTCACAGCATCTATAATGTAAACGCGTCCACCAAGCGTTGTTGGAGCGCCTCTAAGCGCCGCTTTGGCTTGTGTACGCCAGAGAACTTGACCATTCGTGGCATTAAGAGCGACGAGATCGCGAGACCCGTTACTGGCAAAAATCATATTGCGTCCGTAGGCCAATCCGCCACCCGCTATAATGTCATTTTTTTCTTGTTCTTTGCCAAGCGTGCCTGCGCGCCATAGACGTTTCCCACTATCAAGAGTGTAAGCACTCACAACGCCGCGCGTGTCACTGGCATAAATTGTATTGTTGGCAATAACGGGGGAGGCGACAAGAGGTGCTTTTTTACTAATGCCTTCTCCCAAGTCCGCGCCCCAAACTTTACGAGGTGCAACAGTAGCAAAACTTAGATGTGTTGGGTTATGGCTTGGATAGCCCATATTTTGAGACCATACTTTATTGGCTGTAACGGGCGGTAAAACGATAGATGTTAGGCTTTCACCTTGTTCTAGTTTTAATTGTTCATTTGCTGATGTTGGTAAAATTGGCGCGCGATCCCCCGCTAAAGGTGGGGTTTCTTTATCACCAAACCACCCACCGCAACCAGCAAGTAATAAAGTGAACGCCAGTAAGGGAAAACCTGTTTTCATGAAACTATGCGTCCTTTTTTAAGAACGTGAAATACGTCATTAAATCATCACGTTTTTGGGACAAATGCGCTGGCAATGTTTTATCTCTTATATCATTAAGCAGGGATAAGGCCGTGTCTTTGTCTTGTTTTAAAATCCCAGTGATAACGGCTTGTTCAATTATAGCCGCTGCATAAAATGGCTTATCATCATCATTAGTGAGTGGCTTGAGTTTTTCGAGTAGCGCATCTGCGTCAACTGACCCCTCTTGAAAAGCTAAAGCGCTTCTCACATAAACGAGCGTTGCGTAATCGCGCCAGAGTTCAGGGTAGGCATTGTCTGAAGCTATATTATTGAGTAAAGCCATGCCTTCATTTGATTTTTGCGTATCATCCATACGAGAGTAAGCGATAAGTCCCGCCATCGCGCCTTGAGCGGATGTGTTTGAGCTTGAAAGCTGTGTGAGGGCATCAATGCTGTCCACGCTATTTAACAACGCAACTGTATTTTTTTGATCTTTGTTCAAATTATAAGCATGCCATGCTTGTTTACCGCCGACGATAATCAATATAAGGACGATAAAAATAGCCACATAAGGGCCATATTTTCGTGCGTAATGCTTGGCGCGCTCTTGGCGCAATTCATCTTGGGCTTCTGTCATTAAATCCATAAAGTGAATATACGCATTTTTATGCTCAAGAAAAGAGGAAACACTTGATATTTAGTATAAATACCACGATATATATGTTTATGATTATTTTATCTCGCTTTTTAGCACTGACCGTTCTTGCCTTTATGGCCTATTCAAACACCGCCAACGCAGCGCAGACCTTTGTTGGGGACATGGAGGAGTATCGCACAAGATCCGAAGATGACACGCTCATTGAAATCGCCCATCGTGAAAACCTTGGTTATGTGGAGCTTCGTGCGGCCAACCCAAGTTTAGACCCTTGGCTTCCAGGGGACAATCGCAAGGTTATTTTGCCAAAACGTCATTTATTACCAGACGCGCCACAAAATGATGTGGTGATTAATTTGGGCGAAATGCGTCTTTATTATTATCCTGGTAAAGGCAAACCTGTTCAAACGTATCCGCTTGGTATTGGTCGTGAAGGTTTATTAACGCCGCTTGGCACCACGACCATCACACGTAAGCGTAACAAGCCAACATGGTCTCCGACAGCACGTATGCGCAAAGAAGACCCTTCTTTGCCTGCCACGGTGCTTTCAGGCCCTGACAACCCAATGGGTGTGGCGGCAATGTATCTAGGTTGGCCCTTATATGCCATTCACGGCACGAACAAGCCTTGGGGTATTGGTCGTCGCGTGTCATCGGGGTGTATCCGTATGTATAATGCCGATATCCGCAAGCTATACGATCAAATACCTGTGGGCACCAAAGTCACAGTGGTCGATCAACCTGTCAAAACGGCTTGGATTGATGGACGCTTTTATGTGGAAGCCCATCCTAACGCTGAACAGGCTGATAAAATCGTAAACACTTATGAGGACATTGATTACAGTGTATCTGATGGGGAGCTAAGCACTATATTTAAAGCTGCAGGCGCTTACAAAGATCAGATTGATTGGAAAGAGGTGCGCAAAGCCCTTCGTTACCGTCCAGGGTATCCTGTGGCGGTCAGTGGTCAGCTTAGTGAGACAAGCGCCAATAATACAGCGCAAGAACCACAGCAAAAGATTGTTGAAAAAGAACCAATTAAACCTGCGCCGGTGGCCGTAAAAAAAGTTGAGGCTGACGATATTCAACCATCCAAAAAGCCATGGAGAAAAGCCAGAACACAAACACCAGCCAATCAATATGTTGATTTGCTTGATGTTAATGGATAGAAACTAAAAAAAATTAGAGTTAAATTTAACGCATAAAAAAACCGCCTGAACTAAGTTCAGGCGGTTTTTTAGTGTTTAGAAAACAATTAAATTATTTTGTTTGACGTGCGTTGAAACGTGTTTCAACTGGTGTCGGTGCTGGAGCCACTGTTGTTTGTGACGCGCCATAAGCATATTCTGGCTCATTTACGTTTGAGTAGTCAGCATTTCCGCCATAACAAGCAGAAAGAAGGCCGGCAACTGCAACTGTAGCAGCAAGTGTTAAAAGTTTTTTCATTTTTAAGTCCCCTATAAAGGTTGAAGGTTAAACGAGTGCAAGTTTTATGAAATTAAATAACTTACGAAAACGATAATGAGGATATATTTAATAAATATCAAGGGGTAAACTTTAAAACAGATGAAAATAAATTTTGGAACTTTTTTTGCCCTAAACTATTATTAGCTTAATATTTAGGATGATGACGCAAAGCATAATCATCAACAGCGTCCGATATGGTGTTGGCCAAACGGTCCTGATATGACCGCGTCATAAGGGCGCGCGCTTCTTCTTCATTAGATAAAAAACCAATTTCAATGAGCACAGAGGGCACATCAGCGGCTTTTAAAACGGCAAACCCTGCAAAGCGGTGGGGTGGGTTTAGCATCTTCATATTATTTTTATTAAATGCCAAAACAACCGAATTGGCGAGTTTTTTAGATTGATTCATTGTGTCGCGCATCGCCAAATCGATCAAAATATTGGCAACATCGGCTTCCTCACCCGATAAATCAATCCCACCAATGATATCAGCGCGATTTTCACGTGCCGCAAGTGCCGCTGTTTCTTTATCAGAGGATGTGTTGGATAATGTGTATACAGAAGCGCCACGCGTATTACTGCTTTTTTGTGGTAACGAATCGGCATGAATTGAAATAAATAAGTCAGCTTTATTTTTACGCCCAATTTGCACGCGCCCTCTTAAGGGGATAAACGCGTCTTTTTCACGGGTTAGTGCCACTTTGTAGCCCCGATGAATAAGCTCTTTTTTGAGGTGCAACACCATGGCAAGAGTGACATTTTTTTCGCGCGTACCATCCCCAGCAATGGCGCCAGGGTCTTTCCCGCCATGACCCGCATCAATCACAATTGTGAGAGGCTGGCGTTGCTTAACAATAGGTTTCTCAGGTTCAACGGCTTGTTTAACGGTGACACTAGATTGCGAGGCTTGGACACCAGAAATGCTGAAATCATAGACATAGCGCGTGGCGGTGGCATGTTCATTGGAAGGGAGCAAAAGCGTTTGTTTGAGAATCGCATGGCCCGTGAAATCAAGCGCGATGCGCCCTGTGTTCCCGTCAATAGTTAGGCGTTTTATTTTGTGAACTTGTTTGGTGGTGACTGGCCCGCCCTTATATATGAATGGTTTTGTTTGAATTAAAGTGTTCAGACCGAGCGTGACATCAGGCTTTTGATCTAAAATCCCTTCTATGACGAGGCGCGTTTGATCACCTTGAGCGCCAATGCGTACATCATAAATAATATTATCGCTTGCGTGGCTAGGGAAACCTAACACGCTCAATAAAAAGATAAAAGTAAGGCGAAAAAAGATGGACATGATCATTGATTTGCCCCTATGGTATAGAGGCGATGGTTTTAGCTCAAGAGTTTTTAAAACACTCAAAGAGAATTAAAGCTTAGAGGCGCACAATGTTGAAGGAAAGACCAGTATTTATATTAGTCTAACAAAAGAGTTTCTCTGGATTTCCTCCCTGTCGCAGCCTCTCATGAAACGACGACAAACATAGCCTTTTTCACCTTAAAAGGCACGGGCGGACCACCCTAGACCATCGCTTAAAAACGGTTCGCGCGCGCAATTTATGTGTGCAATTTGGCGCATGGAGGCAATTATGGCCAAAACAATGCTTATTGACGCCGCTCAATCCGAGGAGACGCGCGTTGCGGTTCTTGATGGAAACGGCAGATTAGAAGAATTCGACCTAGACATCACATCCAAACAACAAATCAAAGGGGATATTTACCTTGCTAAAGTGACGCGTGTAGAGCCGTCCTTGCAAGCCGCCTTTGTCAGCTATGGTGGGAATCGCCACGGCTTTTTACCATTTTCAGAAATACATCCAGATTATTATAAAATCCCAGTGGCAGATCGCGAAGCCTTACAAGCTGAAATAGAAGAAATCCTTGCACAGCGCGCGCAACATGACGAAGACGACGAAGACGAAGTTGAAGAAGTTGTTGCAGAAGTCATTGCTGAATTAGAAGCCAATGATGGGTTACCACCAGCCGCCGAAGATTTGGTAGATGAGGATGACGCCAAATCTAGCAAAGGTAAAAAAACAGCCAAAAAAGCACCCGCTAAGAAATCGGCAGCTAAAAAGACAACACTCCGTAAAAAGAAAACTGAGGATGACGCTACAAATGAAGCGGCAGAGTCTGAAGAAGCGCCTAAGAAAAAATCTATACGCCGTACAAAAACTATAAAGGCTATGGCCAATAAAGGTGAAGAGGTTAAGGATACGCAAAACGCGCCAAACGAGGGTGATGATTCAAAAAAACTTAAGAAACGTGCGCCACGCAAAAAAGCCGCGCCCAAAGACAATGCCAAGAAAAAAGATGATTCTAACGCAGAGTCTAAGTCTGATGCGCAAACATCTGGCGATAATAATGACCAAAGTGATGGTCAAAAATCAAACAATAATAAACGCAACAATAATGGTGGCCGTCGTGGCAATCGTTATCGCCGCTCAAGTGGTGGACGTAATAATAGCAATAATAGTAATAACCGCCGTGGCGGTAACAATAACCGTGGTCGTCATCGCAGTAATGATGATGATAATGGAAAAGGTGATGTTCAAAGCTTGATCTTTAAACGTCTTCACCGCCGTTACAAAATCCAAGAAGTGATCAAACGCGGTCAAATCGTGCTTGTTCAAGCGACAAAAGAAGAGCGCGGTAATAAAGGTGCGGCGATGACAAGTTATTTATCCTTGCCAGGTCGTTACAGTGTTCTAATGCCAAACAGCCCGCGTTCAGGTGGTGTGTCACGAAAGATATTTGATCGCAAAGAACGTGATCGTCTTAAGAAAATCTTTTCTAAGCTTGAAATTCCACAAGGCATGTCCGCAATTTTGCGTACAGCAGGTGTGGGTCAAAGCGCGGATGATATTCAGCGCGATTACGATTATTTACAGCAAACTTGGGGTAAAATTCGTGAAACCACACTTTCTTCGACTGCGCCTGCCCTTATTTATCAAGAAGGCAGCGTAATCAAACGCGCCATTCGCGACATCTTTAGTGAAGATGTTGGTAATATTTATATTTCTGGTAAAGCCGCGCTTAAAGAAGCTAAAGATTTCATGACAATGCTTGTGCCCTCACAAGTGAAAAAGATCAAAGAGCATAAAGCCAATGATCCGTTATTCGTGCATCACAAAGCCGAAGAACAAATCGCGGCGATTGATAACCATACAATCACTTTAAAATCAGGTGGGTATTTGGTGTTTTCACCAACAGAAGCCTTGGTTGCGATTGATATTAACTCTGGTCGTTCAACACGCGAACGTCATATTGAGGAAACCGCGCTTAACACTAACCTTGAAGCCGCCGAAGAGATTGCACGTCAAATGCGCCTTCGTGATTTGGGCGGATTATTAGTGATCGATTTCATTGATATGGAAGACCATCGTCATAATGTGCTCGTGGAGCGCAAGCTTGAGGCCGCTGTGGCCAAAGATCGTGCCCGTATTCAAATCAGCCGTATTTCACAATTCGGTCTTCTTGAGATGTCACGTCAACGTCTTCGTCCATCACTCACAGAGAGCCATTTCATCACCTGTAGTACATGTGATGGCCAAGGCATCATCCGCACAACTGAAAGTGCCGCGATTGTTATCCTCCGAGCGATTGCGCAAGAATGCGCCAATAATAAAGGCGGCGTGATTGCCATCCGCCTTCCAGAAGCGGTGTGTCTGTATCTTCTTAATAATAAGCGCACCAATGTCAGCGCGCTTGAGCAACGCTATGAAATGCGCATTGATCTTACGATTGATAGCACTTTGGGAGAATCACAATATGTTCTTGAGCATCAAAAAGAAGATGGATCTGCTATGCCCAAACAAAGCAATGATTCAAAATCTGTTACACAAGATGATAATAAGAACGAAAAGCCAAAACGATCATCAAACAGTCGCGGGCGTAAAAACAATACCAAACCGCGTAAAGACGATGATAAGCTAGTCCAAGACAAGCAGGTGGAAGTTGTTGTTGAGGCCAAACCTGAGCAAACTGAAGCTCCAACACCCTCTAAAAAAGCGCCAGCCAAAAGAAAGCCAACCGCCAAATCATCAAGTGATGTGGCCAATGACAGTGCGTCTAAGGACGAACCGATAAAAGTTGCAGCCAAGGTGGATGTTGAACCCATCAAAACAGAGGCGCCAAAGCCTGAGAAAGTTGATCCTGGTTATGAGATCATCACTGAGGCCACAGATAAGCCTAAAAAGGGCTGGTGGGGCAAAATAGTCTCATAAAAAATTAACATCTTGGTCAATTCCCTCTTGCCAAGGCTAAGGGGATTGGCTAAAACAACCAAGTTAACCCGTAAACACGATGATCATTTATTATTTTGTTTACTCACTTAAGCGAGTGTAGCTCAGGGGTAGAGCATAACCTTGCCAAG
>JBBKXB010000043.1:0-4900 GCA_037969255.1 Bdellovibrionales bacterium
CATCTGCTTCAACAGATGCGTTATTCTCTGCGCCGTTGGCTTTGAGGCCATCCAGAATATCCGCCATCAAATTACCAATAGTCGTGTATTCCGCCGTACCAAATCCACGCGTTGTCCCTGCTGGCGTACCGATACGAATACCCGAAGTCACCATTGGTTTTTGAGGATCGTTAGGCACACTATTGCGATTACAGTTCAAATGCGCGGCACATAATGAAGTTTCAGCGTCTTTACCTGTCAAACCATGTTCGATCAAATCCATAAGCATAACGTGGCTATCTGTACCACCCGACACACAATTATAACCACGTTCTGCCAATGTCGAGGCCAATGTACGCGCGTTGTCAATAACGGCCTTCACATAGGTTTTAAATTCTGGCTTTAAGCATTCTCCAAAACAAACCGCTTTACCAGCAATCACATGTTCCAATGGCCCACCTTGTAAGCCTGGGAAGATGCCACTGTTAATTTTTTTAGCGATCTTTGGATCATTGGATAAAATCAGTCCACCACGTGGTCCGCGCAATGTTTTATGTGTGGTTGTGGTCATGACATGTGCGTGTGGAAACGGTGATGGGTATGCACCCCCCGCAATAAGCCCCGCATAATGCGCGGCATCGGCCAAGAAAATCGCGCCCACTTCATCAGCCACACTGCGGAACTTTTCCCAATCAATCACACGGCTATATGCACTTGCGCCCGCAATAATAAGTTTTGGTTTATGCTCTAATGCCGTGGCGCGCATCGCCTCGTAATCAATCTCACCCATCTCGTCCAAACCATAGGAAGTGACGTTAAACCATTTACCTGATTGGTTCACAGGTGATCCATGCGTCAAATGCCCGCCATGGTTAAGATCCATACCCAAAATTGTGTCGCCCGGTGTCAAAAAGGCCAAATAAACCGCCTGATTGGCTTGTGAGCCAGAATGTGGTTGTACATTGGCAAATTCGCAATTGAATAATTTGCACACGCGTTCAATGGCGATGGTTTCAGATTTATCAACTTCTTCGCACCCACCATAATAACGGCGCCCTGGGTAGCCTTCTGCGTATTTGTTCGTAAGACCAGAGCCTTGGGCTTCCATGACCGCGCGCGATGTATAGTTTTCAGAAGCAATAAGTTCAATAACTTTGCTTTGGCGTGCCCATTCCCCTTGAACAATGTTATATATATCAGGGTCTTGTGTGGCCAAATGGCTATCAAAATGTGTGTTGCGGAAATTGTCTTGTGTGGAAGTTTTCATGGCTGTGTTGGTCATCTCTTTTGCGTCTCCTTAGACTTATATGGCTTCGGGAGTGTATAAATAGCGCGCTTAGCTTAGTTTTTCAACTCTTTTTGCGTGTCTACCCCCAGCAAATTCAGTCTCAAGGAATGTGGTGAGGCATGCCACCGCCATCGTGTGACCAATTAATCGTCCGCCAAACACAATCACGTTGGCATCATTATGCTCGCGCGATAATTTGGCTGTCAATGGCTCGTTGCATAGTACAGCGCGCACATGTGTGTTACGATTAAGCGCAATAGAAATACCCACACCTGAGCCGCACAAAGCCACGCCCATAGCAACGTCACCGCTTTCAATTAAATCACTCAATTTGTAACCGTAATCGGGATAATCAACGGATGTATTGGAATCATTAGGCCCCACATCCACCCATTCAATATCGGGAAAACTTTCCATTAATGATGTTTTTAACTCAATGGCTGCGTGATCGTTTGTTATACCCAATTTCATTTTATTCTAAAATTCCTTTTTTCTTCATCACATATTCAAGACGTTTTAACGCAAGGTTTTGCATTTGGTCTTGTGGCCCTTTGGGACACGAAATCACAATTTCCGTCATTGTGATCGTATCAACAGCCGCAACCCTTATAATTTTACCTACAGGTCTATATTCAAAGATAATTTCACGCCCTTCAAGTGACGAAATCATTATCCGAGTAGCCCGTCATTATCTTCAGCATCAAGTGATGACAACCCTGTAAATTTGCTTTCCGCCGCCCAAAATTCCTCTAAAGAACGAAGTGATAAATTCACGTCATCAATTTCAGGCATATCGAGATTAAACGGATGCATTTTTTGGCCGTGGGACACGAGCATATCGGAAATTAATTTACAAACTATTTGTCCTTTTTCAGACACTTTAATACGATACGAGCGTTTATCATGCGGACTTTGTGTCTTTTCCAAATACTCGGTTTTTTGCAATTCTTTGACGTTATAAGAGACGTTTGAGCCGATATAATACCCTCGTAATGTCAGCTCACCTACAGTCATTTGATCATCACCAATTTTATACAACATCATGGCTTGTACAGGATTGATATCCAAAATTTCTTCTTTATCGAGCTCAACTTTTAACACGTCAAAAAATCGACGTTGTAAGCGCTCAATAAGTGCGATGGCTTCATGATATGGCGTTTGGTAAAACATGTATTTGTCCTTTATATAGTGTTCTGAGTGCGTATAGTCACACGAATTTATCTGTGTAACAAGGCACGAAGAGCAAAGCGTATATTGATATACGTGCGCGATGATGTAACGATGTTACGCAGTCAATTTGCAAAGACTATATCAATCAGAAAGGTTTTGTCATGCCCCAAAATACCCCCGCTCATTTTCCGTCCACAAGACTGCGCCGTGTAAGGCGTACAAAAGCATTGCGCGGCTTGGTGCGTGAAACTAAATTAACACATGATGACTTGATTTACCCTGTCTTTATAGACGAGGCCGCTCAAGGCTCAGTGGATTTAAAACTCATGCCAGGCATACAACGCCATGGTTTAGATGTGTTCACGGACGAAATGCAACGCGCCTATGACGAGGGCATTCGCCACTTTATCCTGTTTGGTGTCTCGAATAAAAAAGACCCCAAAGGCTCAGACGCCTATGCCAAAGAGGGTCTTGTGTTCAAAATGAATAGTCTCGCAAAAAAAGCCTTTCCCGATTGTAACATAATTTCTGACACGTGTTTTTGCGAATATACCAGTCACGGACATTGTGGCATTTTGGACGATCACAGCGCGGTGCATAATGACGACACGATTGAAAACCTTGGGAAACAGGCCGTTATTGCCGCCAAGGCTGGCGCGGATATCATTGCCCCCTCTGCTATGATGGACGGACAAATCTATGCGATCCGCAGCGCGCTTGATAAGGCAGGCTTTGATCACATCCCAATCTTGTCCTATTCCTCCAAATTCGCGAGCTCATTTTATGGTCCCTTCCGCGAAGCATCAGGTGTTGATTTAAAAGGTGGCAATCGCAAAGCCTATCAAGCCGATTACGCCAATGGACGCGCAGGATTACTAGAGAGCGCGCTTGATGAGGCCGAAGGCGCAGACATGCTTATGGTCAAACCTGGGTTGGCTTATTTGGACATACTCACAAAATTACGAGATCGCACGGATTTGCCGATAGGTTCCTACCAAGTGGGCGGTGAATACGCCTCCATCAAATTTGCCGCGCAAGCTGGCGCGATTGACGAGGAAGCCGCGATAAAAGAAACACTCATTGCCATCAAACGCGCTGGCGCAGACTTTATCCTCACCTATTTCGCTCGTGACGCAGCAAGATTTTTGAATAAGGGTTGGTAAAAAATTGACAAATTAATCTTACTTATTTAGAGTTTTCATATAATGGAAAACTCTATGCCCTATCACAATATAGATCAACATGTAGGTCAGCATTATGATCATTATCATCAGTGTTGGGTTAGCGCTGTAGGATACGATGGGGATGCTATTGAAATAGATATAAAATCTCTACGTACGGGATTAAATTCCATTGCCACGTCAAAAACATTGATTAATAAAAACTCCACACTCAATGCTGCACGACTGATGGTTCATGGTGACATGATATTAACGGGTATTTTTGATGACATTAAAGGTGAAAAGATTATTTTTAAAGTGATTAGCGAAAACACCCAAGTACGGCATAGGATACGCATTGAATCAAACGAACTTATATCAGTATTAAACGCGCTTGTGGACGCCACACTTTTAAGCAAAATAGTAAGATATAATCTTTTGAAATTATATAAACCTGAATGCGCCCATCACTATTTACCCCCTAACAATGTAATCAAGCCCAAATTTTAAAAATATTGACTTTATGTTAAGTTATATGTATAAACTATGTTTATGCAAACTCAATTCAAACTTAATTCCATATTTGAAAACAATACACATGACCATAATGTCCAATCTATTGTTGGCCTTAGCTTGCAAAAAATAAGCACTACATTATTTGATTTAAGTATAAAATTTTATGCAGACGATCATGAACGCGTGATGGATGCGCTTTCATCATTTGCTTCTAATGCTGTGCCTCTTGTAATTGATCAAGATGCACAAAATGAGCGCTTACTATGTGGTCTTTTAATCACCACACCAGACTACAGACATTTAATTGACAATTTTCATACGTCTGGATTAATTAACTATGATCAATGGGAAACAATCCAAAATTATGGTGACGATATTAATTTAGCCTTTAATATTCGTAAGACACGAACATTCCATTAAGTCCCGTAGTAACGATCCCCTGCATCGCCCAACCCTGGGCAAATATATTTATTGCCGTTTAGTTCGCGATCGAGTGCGGCGGTGATGATATTCACATCGGGGTGTGCTTTATTCAACGCTTCAACCCCTTCGGGTGCGGCGACAAGGCACATAAAAGTGATGTTCTTTGCGCCCTCTTCTTTTAATTTTGTGATGCCATCAATCGCGGAGCCTCCTGTGGCGAGCATCGGATCAACCACATAGACTTGACGCTGATCCATATCACTCGGGAGCTTACAATAATAAGAATGAGGTTCTGCTGTGTCATGGTCGCGTTCCATACCGACAAAGCCTACGGATGCACGCGGGATCATATCAATGAGGCCGT
>JBBKXB010000044.1:0-9803 GCA_037969255.1 Bdellovibrionales bacterium
CCTAAAAACGGACGCACAAAAAGTATGGCCAACATTATCGTTTAAAAAATCTTAGGCTTTGTTAGATATCCAAAAGCGTTGCCACTTCATCTTCAATGTTTATATATCCATCACTCAATAATCTTGCCTTATTGGCCTTAGAATTATCGTTTGGAAGTCGGCCGCCTTTATCACGAATGATATTCACTAATTCACTGGTGTTATTAAGAAATTCTTTTTTATTAACAAGGATTTCAGGATCGATTGCTAACACTAGGAACCCCCAATCCTTATCAAAAGTTTCATAATCACAAGATGATGCGTTAACCAAAGGCCCGCTTAAAATCTCAACCATCATAGATAAAGATGAGCCTTTGTATCCCTTATCAAAAGGTAATACACCGCCTACCATAGCTTCCTGAGGATCAGTCGTCATATCACCTATGTTATCTATAGCTAAACCCTCTGGTATTTTTTCTCCACGCATTTTAGCGAGCACAAGCTCATAAAATGTGATGGCTGATGTTGCCATGTCAAAAACGATAGGATCATTATTGGTAGGAAAAGCCCAAGAAAGTGGATTGGTTCCGAACAACGGTATTGGTATTCCAAAAGGTGCGACAGTTCCAGGAGAGCGCGCACAGCAAAATCCGATATAACCAGCTTTCGCGATTTGTTCAGAGTAATAACCAATGGCGCCTGTGCTACTAAATATTCCATTGGCTCCAACTATACCAAAACCGTGATCTTTGACTTTATCTATAGCAATTTGTGTGGCTGTCTGAGCAATGTGAAAACTTGGATTCTTATTCCCCTCAATACTTGCGGAAAGTTTTGATCTATGGGTAATCTTAAGTTCATTAATGGCTTTGATTGATTGTAAGGGCACAGTGCCCATGAGTTTTAAAAATCCTTGAGTACTTTTACCACTTAATTCAGCATGCATAATAACATCTAAGCAATGTCTTGATACTTCGGGTTCAAAATAAGTATTTAAAAAATTATTTGCCGCTATTTCAAGTTTATTAATTTCTATTTTTTTCATGCTTTAAATACTAATTCGACATAGCTCTTATGATCAAGTTTATTTAATTTTCTTATCTTCACTGCGTTTGTAAACGTAGATTCCTAGCACCGACAAACCCACTGACCAAATCATGGAAAGTGATTCCATCGACGACACTATGACCCCTGCTTTATCAGGTTCAGTGATAATGGTGTAAGCGAGCGCGAGCATTTGCACCCGCCACGTGATCGCCATGATATAGCCAAATGTGGGACGCATACGGCGCACGTACCAGTCCTCGGATTTGGCTTCTGTGCGAAGGGATTCATTGATATCCGATTGCGTACGGGGGCGCGGAGCTTTGAGCCCTGACGTTGATAGGCTTCGTGAACCTCGCGGTCAAACTGCTTAATAAAAGCATTATCAATATTAGACATGATTAAATGTCCTTTCTTTTGGTTTTGATTTTGAGAAGTTTTTAAGGTTGTCTGTACAATGTCAGGCCTAAGTTTTATCGGGCGTCACAGAAACGCCGTTTTCCGATAAACCTAATATAGGACTAAAATCATATTCATGTCAAGGATTGTTTTCTTAGAGATTATCCATACTGGATAACAAACTTACTTTTTCCTTGCATTTCTAGCAAATTTGAATTATAAATATGAATAACAAAAAAAATATATAACTATACTTAACTGACAATGGGGATTGTAAGAAATGTGGAACTCACTACTTAAAAAGACGGGCGTGGCTAATTCAGACATGCCATCAACACGCAGACGGTATGACCGTCGCGCAAACGATGTATGCATGGCACGCCTCAATGGCAACAGCTATCCAGTCGTTGATTGGTCGTATGGCGGCTTAATGCTTGATACTGACGGACGTAGCTTTAAGCTCGGTCACATGTTTGATGTGACATTATCAATCAAATCACAAAATCGTATTTGGGACATTGAGCACACCGCGAGTGTTGTTCGTAAAAGCGATAACAGCGTGGCACTGCGCTTTGATCCACTACCGGGTCACATCCGCACGCAAATGGAGGCTGTACAACGTCAGATTCGCCTCTCGCGCCTCAACGATTATTAATTAACTTCAAATTTCCTTCAAGAATATAAAAAGGCCTGGTGCAGATCAGGGCTTTTTATACTAGGTTTTTTACTAGGGATGTTATTGATTATAAAAATACCAAAGATGAATCACCGATTCTAGGCACTAAGGCGTAGACATATCATGACGATCGGGTGTTTTTTGTTTCATCCCATAAAAATAAAGCACGCGATAATGGTCTAAACTCAAATATCTTTGGCGATAAAGGCGATCAACCATCCGACAAATCGTTTGAGGATTGCAAATTTTGTTATAATCATTTTTCTCTCTTAGCGCCCAAAACCAAGCTGTTTGAGCGGTATCGAATTGTTTTCTATTGTTATTTTTAAGATTTAAAGTTGTTGTCATGAAATAGTTATAGGATTATATTCCAGTATTGTCAAGGTTTTTTTCCTATTGTTTTTTGATGCTATTTGTGGTGACTTCAATCCTATGTTTACCCACGAAGAAATCTGGAGCGCCATCGAACGATTGGCAGAACGAAACGGTCTTTCCACAAGCGGTTTGGCAAAAAAAGCAGGATTGGATGCCACAACATTCAATCGTAGCAAACGCATATCACCCGAAGGTAAGCCGAGATGGCCGTCTACAGAATCATTAAGCCGTGTGCTCAATGTCACAGACACGGACACCGCTGAATTCACCAGCCTTTTGAACAATGACACACACAGCGCAATGGATAATAAAGCCATGGCGCGTGAAACGGCACGTATTTTACTTGATACCCGTTCTATCCTTTTTAATGCGGTGCAACCGTTTACCTACACATCTGGGCGCGTTGGCCCTGTTTATATTGATTGCCGCCGTCTGATTTCATTCCCGAAAGATCGCGACTCACTCATGAATATGGGCGCGGCTATGCTACGTCGTGAAATCCCTGAAAAAATTGAACTTGTGGCGGGCGGTGAAACGGCTGGTATTCCTTATTCAGCATTTTTAGCAGAGCGTCTTAACGTTCCGATGCTTTACGTGCGAAAAAAACCAAAAGGATTTGGTCGTATGGCACAAATCGAAGGTTATATGGAACGCGAAGGCCAACATGTTGTCCTTGTTGAGGATTTACAAACGGATGGTGGATCAAAACGCATATTTGTGGACGCCCTACGTCAAGCAGGCGCAGAAATTAAACATGCATTTGTATTGTTTCATTACGGTATTTTCGCAGCATCCGATAAAAATATGAAAGACATGGGCATTCAATTACACGCACTCACGACATGGTGGGATGTATTGGAAGTCGCACGCGATAAAAATTATTTCGATGAAAAAACACTTGAAAGCGTGGAAAGCTTCCTTCGTGATCCTGTCGCATGGTCTGTCAAACATGGCGGACGCGGCGACATTTCGGAAACCGCTTAAAAGGCTATCATGAGTAACGCAGGATTTCACTTCACATCTTCTACCACAGAAGAGTCACATCGTGCGCTTCGTACTTATACCGATAAATACGATCAATGTGACGCGGGAAAAGCACGCGCCATCGTTGTCATCGGCGGTGACGGGCATCTCCTCGAATCTGTTCATGAACATGGTCACCTCAATATTCCATTTTTTGGTATTAATTATGGCTCGCTTGGTTTTTTGCTTAATATGGCAGAACGCCCAGGGGATTTGGAAGAACGCATTGATAAGGCATTGATGATCTCATTAAAACCGCTTCAAATGCGCGCTGTGGACACGCATGGCAAGGTGCATGAAAGTATTGCTTACAATGAGGTCAGCCTGTTCCGCACCACACGCCAAGCCGCTAAATTGCGCATTAACATTGATGGCTCTGAACGTCTCGCTGAATTAGTGGCTGATGGCGCGATGGTATCCACACCTGCGGGTTCTACAGCCTATAATCACTCGGCGCACGGACCTATTATTCCACTCGAAGCCAATTTATTAGCCCTCACCCCTATTTCACCATTTCGTCCACGCAGATGGCGCGGGGCATTATTACCCGAATACGCTAAAATTTCAATTGATGTACTTGATCCCAACAAACGTCCCGTGCATGCCGTGGCTGATTTTTATGAAACGCCTGATGTGCAATCGATAGAGATTGAACAAAGCCGTGATAAACAAGCTACATTACTTTTTGATCCTGATCATTCCTTGGATCAACGCATTATCGCCGAACAATTTACAAATTAAATTTGACACGAGCTTTATTTCATAATATAAAAAATGTATGGAAAATAAAACCGAAGAATCATCAAATCTTATATTCTACTCAGCCTTTGTAGCGATAGGACTAGTCTTGTCTGCAATCAATCTTTTTGATAAAGAAATCAAAGATGTTTATAGTGATTTATCAGCAGGAATTTCAACGTATGTAGCAAGAGAATTTCCTAAACCTCAGCCTAAACCACCTCAACCGTAAACGTTTCCATCACGGGATTGGCGAGTAGTTTCTCAGCCATAGCTGTGGCCTTCGTTTTTGCATCAGTCGCAGACACATTATCCTTGAACTTCAATTCAATGATTTTACCCATTCGCACCTCATCAACATTTTTATGACCCATATTTGACAATGCCATAGATATGGCCTGACCTTGAGGATCAAGAATGGATGGTTTGAGCATGATGGTGACAATGGCTTTCATATTATAAATCTCCCTTATAAATACCGCGCGGTTTGATCGAGCGCACTTTACGGCGATCTGCAAGTTCGTTTTCAATTTCGTCTAATGTGTCGGCCAATTGTTCATTAAAACTCCCATTTTGAATGATGCCTTCTTTTGGAATGAGACCTAGACGAACCGCAATCTCTTGATAGCTTTCCATCAATCCGCCCAAATCAAGACGGAAGCGATCTTTGTCCATTTTTTCGTCTGTTTTGGAATCCCACAAACGACAACTATCGGGCGAAATTTCATCCGCGAGCACAATATAAAGTTCGTCGTTTTCGCCATACATACGACCAAATTCCAATTTGAAATCCACAAGGCGAATGCCAATGGCCTCAAACATACCGTTTAAATAATCGTTTACGCGGAACGCTTGCGCAATCATCTCATCAAGTTCATACGGTTCAGCCCAGCCAAACACCATGATATGATCCTCACTTATAATCGGATCACCAAGCGCATCATCTTTGAGATAAAACTCGACCACGGGGCGCGGTAATATTGTGCCCTCTTTAATGCCCAATCGTTTGGACATTGAACCAGCCGCAATATTACGGATCACGATTTCAATGGGCAGCATTTCAATTTTACGCACCAATTGCTCGCGCATGTTCAATGATCTTATAAAATGTGTAGGAATACCGATTTGCTCTAATTTGCTCATAAGATGCGCAGAAATGCGATTGTTTAAAATACCTTTGCCCGCAATAATTTTTGTCAAGCTTGGGTCATTGTTGGCTGTCGTGTCATCTTTATAAAATTGGATGATGGTTCCAGGCTCAGGGCCTTCGTATAATATCTTTGTTTTACCTTCGTGTAAGGGTTTACCGCGCTTTATCATGATTTATAAGCTTTCAATAATGATTAATATAATTAAAACTTATAGGCAAGTTTGGGGATAGGCGCAAGTTCTAGGCTTGCACTATTCACAAGAGCCCATTATCACTATGAATATGAAGGCAGCAATAATCTCATTCCCAGGAAGCAACCGTGAAATTGACGCGACCAAAGCGCTTAAACAAGCTGGATTTGCCACTGTCGATACAATTTTCCATACGCAAGACGAATTACCAAGTTACGACCTTCTCATGCTCCCTGGTGGGTTTTCACATGGTGATTATTTAAGGTGCGGTGCCATGGCTGTGCATTCGCCTGTCATGAAGGCTGTCAAAGATCATGCCGTGCGCGGTGGTCTTGTCTACGGTGTATGTAATGGTTTTCAAATATTGTGTGAAACTGGCCTCTTACCAGGTGCCTTAATGCGCAACAATCACCTCAAATTCAATTGTAAATGGGTTGATTTAGAGGTCACAAATAATGATAGCGCATTCACAAAAAACTATAAACGCGGGCAAATTATCCGCGTACCAATCGCTCATGGTGATGGTAATTATCAAGCCGATGACGCAACGATTAAAAACTTAGAAGACAAAGACCTCATCGCATTCAAATACGCCAATGGCAATCCAAATGGATCTGCGCACGACATTGCTGGCATATTTAACGAGGGCAAAAACATATGCGGAATGATGCCTCACCCAGAAGATGCCATCGCGCCCCACCATCAAACCACCGATGGTATTGGAATATTTAAAGGGTTATTGGGTTAATTTACTGTCCAAAAAATCGTGTTGTCGTATTAATCACACCAGTAGGTTTTTTAGCGCTTTGATGATTGGCATATATACCCCAACCGCGTGCTTTTGCGTCTTGAGCAGCATTACTACTATTTAGTGCGTAGGAATGCGCAGTGCGGGTAACTTTACTTAGTGAATAAGCATTAAAATCGCTTTTTATTTTGTTAATACCATTAAGCTCAGCTAACTTAATATGTTGCTCTACCTTATTATATTGTTTTTTATCACCAGAACCAGTTGAATACTCAACTGAAACGACAATATTTTCATTGTATCTATCTACACAATTGTTAGCGCGCCGATGACAAACTTTAATTTTTCGCGTTAATCTCACTGATTCATCGCCCGTAGATTCACGACCAGAACTATTAGCCTCATCACGCGCTACTGTAAGTGCCTTAGTAACTCTTGAAGTTACTGTTCCATCGGCATCTTTTTTATCTAATGGTTTTGAGACAACAACTTCATCTGCACCATATATTGAAGCGTCTTGATGATCGTCCTCAACCTCAGGAAATTTAAATTTTGAACGATCAATCTCCCAAGGATCGCCAAGATCTTGCTCAACACTATTTGCTGCGCTGATTTTCATGTCCCATAATGGGGTATAAATTTGAATAATGCCAAATGCTATTGCACCCAGCGCACCCGTTGTAACAAAATAATTTCTTTTAAATTCAGGTGAAGCATCGTGTTTCATAAACATCAGAAATTCAAAATACAAAAGTGTCACCTGAAGAGCAACTTTGATCGCCGCTCCATTATTTCTGCTCATAACTATTACTCCTGTTTTTTAAGAATATACTAAAATTTATTATTTATGTCAATAAATTTCGTGTGGCATTTTTTGACTCGTTTGCTAAACCTATAGTCATGACATACACACATCCGCATTTAAATTTAGCCACCATCGAAGACGCACGTGAACAAGGTCTTAAAGACGATGAATGGCAAGTGATATTGGATGCACTTGGGCGCACGCCTAATTATACAGAACTTGGCATTTTTGGCGTGATGTGGTCAGAGCATTGCTCGTATAAATCCTCAAAACTCCATCTTAAAACCTTGCCTACCGAAGCCCCTTGGGTGATTTGTGGCCCTGGTGAAAATGCAGGCGTGATTGATATTGGTGATGGCCAAGCCGCGATTTTCAAAATGGAATCGCATAATCACCCTTCTTATATTGAACCGTTCCAAGGCGCGGCAACTGGCGTGGGCGGAATATTGCGCGACATCTTTACGATGGGCGCACGCCCCATTGCCAATATTAACGCGCTCCGTTTTGGCGCGATGGATGCCCCGCGCATGACCGAACTTGTTCGCGGTGTTGTGGCTGGCATATCCCATTACGGCAATTGCGTTGGTGTGCCGACTGTGGGCGGTGAAGTGAATTTCCACCCTCGATATAACGGCAACATATTGGTGAACGCCATGACCGTTGGCCTTGCCGATAGTGATAAAATCTTTTACGCGGCGGGTGCAAAACCTGGCTTACCCATCGTTTATACAGGCGCAAAAACAGGGAAAGACGGTATTAAAGGTGCATCAATGGCCTCTGCGACATTTTCCGCGGACGACTCCCAAGACCAACGCCCAACTGTGCAAGTTGGCGACCCGTACACTGAAAAATTGCTGATCGAGGCGTGCCTTGAGCTCATGCAAGAAGATGTGATTGTATCCATCCAAGACATGGGCGCGGCTGGTCTCACATCATCTGGTGTTGAAATTGCTTCCAAAGGTAATATTGGCGTTGTGATGGATTTGGACAAAGTGCCTCTTCGTGAATCCGATATGGTGCCTTATGAAATCATGCTTTCAGAATCTCAAGAACGCATGCTTATGATTTTAAAACCGGGCGCGGAAGCCAAAGCACAAAAAATCTTTGATAAATGGGGACTGGATTGCGTGACCATTGGTCATACGACTGATGATCAACAACTCAAATTAACTATGCATGGCGAGGTGTGGTGCGATATTCCTGTACCACCACTTGTCGATAAAGCCCCCGAATATGATCGTCCACAAGGTGATCCCAAAAAAGGCGCACCTATGCCAGCGCTCAACCTTGATAACAGTGAAAAACACATTGGCGACGCTTTGTATAAACTGACCGCCTCTCCTGATTTATGTTCAAAACGTTGGGTATGGGAACAATATGACAGCCTTGTGCGCGGTGAAACCGTGTTCGCCCCTGGGCAAGCAGATGCCGCGCTTGTGAATGTGAATGATTCTGGTAAGGCCTTGGCGATCACATCAGATTGCACACCGCGCTATACCGAAGCCAATGCGTATAAAGGCGGCGCTCATAACGTGATTGAAAGCTTTAGGAATATAACTTGCGTTGGGGCAACTCCTCTGGCGTGGACAAACAATTTAAACTTTGGTGACCCAACAAATCCTATTATTATGCGCCAATTTGCCGATAGTATTAAAGGCATGGGCGATGCGGGACGCGCACTTAATTACCCTGTAATTTCTGGTAACGTGTCATTATATAACGCCACCGATGGCATAGACATTTTGCCAACCCCCGTCATTGGCGGTGTGGGCGTGATAGCGGACAGCACAAAAGCCGTTGGGCGTGGCATCAAAAAAGAAGGTTTGATCGTGACATTAGTTGGTCAATCAGACTCGATGAAACTTGATCAATCACTCTACCTAAGGGAAATCCATGGTGTTGAAGCAGGTGATGCCCCTGCCCTTGATTTTAAATTTGAATTACAATGTGCTGATACAATCCGCGCTAATATTTTATCGGGTGAAATTGTGGCGTGTCACGATGTCTCAGATGGCGGGTTAATGACCGCGCTTTCTGAAATGATGATGTCTGGGTTTAATGATGCGGGTCTTGATATTGCTGGTGAACTTAATATCCCATTTTGGTACGGTGAAGGCGGTGCCAATTATGTTTGCCTATCAACCAAGCCACTTGAACTTGATGTTCCATCCATAATTCTCGGGTCAACAACAAATGTTGGAGCGCTTACATTAAACGGAACTGAGATTGCCACGCGCGCGGAACTCATACGCCGTAACGAAATGACAATGCCAAACCTAATGGATAGCAAATCAAATGCCGCTTAGTGCCTCTGAAATCAAAGACCGTATCTTAACGGCCCTACCCGATGCCTCTGTTGAACTCATTGATTTGGCAGGTGATAATGATCATTGGGCGGTCACGGTGATTGATGCTTCTTTTGCAAATATGCCCCGTGTTCGTCAACACGAAGCCGTGTATAAAGCAATTGGTGAGGGCATGGGCACAGAATTACACGCCTTGAAAGTAACCACGAAAGCGACTAGTTAAATACCATGTCTATTAAAGAAGAAATCAAAAAAACAATCGATGATAATAAAGTTGTCCTTTTCATGAAGGGTGACGTCAACCAACCCATGTGTGGTTTTAGCGCCATGACTGTGCAGATTTTGCAACATAGCGATGCCGAGTTCAAA
>JBBKXB010000045.1:0-3023 GCA_037969255.1 Bdellovibrionales bacterium
GCTTTATTTTGTGAGTGATTGCACGCGCATCCTTGACGACCCGCATTCGATTGATCACACTTTGGTGCATGATCACCCGATTTGCATTTTTATCGCTCTTACTAATTACGGCCTGTCAGGGCGCTAATAATTTAACGGCGCCCAGCGAGCCAGTTGTTCTAGGCGCAGATAATGAAACTCCTAGTGAAAACACGCTTGATACCACACGCGAAAACATATCCAAAAGTAATTTGGGCAGTGATGTTGAAACCGAAGATTTGGACACACTTCGCGCTGAACTCGAGGCTCTTAACAAAGATTTGGTGGAGATCCGCCAAGATTTGAGACAAGCGGATGCCACCAATGTTATGCCTGACACGTCCATTTCAACGCCTCGTGCACTCCCAACCGATAAAATTGTGGCCATTCCTGATAGTTTAGAAGAAAAAATGGCATTAGACACAGCCGTGATTGAAAAAATACGTGTGGGCGTGCATCCCGATAAAACACGCCTCGTTTTTGAAATTAAAAACCATAATCTTAATAAACCAGAGATAAAATTAGCTGGAAAACTTCTTTCTTTTCAATTGGATAACGCCGTATGGCCTGATGCGGTGCAACAATTTTCTTCCCTTGAGAGCCAAGTTGGTATATTCAAAGTGGATCGAGAAAGAGATGATCTAAACGTGACTATATTATTGAATAAAGACATGCGCATTAAATCAACGGATATGTTACCCCCAACGCAAACGGGTGGTGCGCGCCGTTTGGTGATTGATCTCGCCCCCTTATAAGATCGTATAATATGGTCTTGGCATTTTCCCATTAACTTCAACTTATAACTAAAGGATTTTCATGAGCTGGCTTTCCAATTTCATCCGTCCTAAAATTCGTTCCATCGTCCATAATCAAAAGGACGTGCCTGATAATTTATGGCAAAAATGCCCAAGCTGCGAAGGCATGTTGTTCTCCAAAGACCTTAAAGAGGCTTTGTATGTATGCAACCATTGTGAACATCATTTGTATCAACCTGTCGAAGACCGCATGGAAATGCTGTTTGACGATGGCAAATTTGAAATAATTCGTACGGCCAAAAGCCCTGTTGATCCTTTGAAATTCAAGGATCGCCGTAAATATTCTGAGCGGTTACGCGAGGCTCAAATTAAAACAAAACGTCAAGACGCCGTCGTTGTGGCCAAAGGTATGATCCGCGGACAAAAAACGGTCATCACAGCGTTTGATTTCTCATTCATGGGTGGATCAATGGGCGCAGCCGTTGGCGCGGGTATTGTCCAAGGTGCTAAAACAGCGATCAAAGAAAAAGCCGCCTATATTATTGTTCCTGCCTCTGGTGGTGCGCGTATGCAAGAAGGCGCTATCTCATTGATGCAAATGCCGCGCACAACCGTGGCGCTCCAAATGCTCAAAGAAGCTGGATTGCCTTATATTGTAATTCTCACACACCCTACAACGGGCGGAGTATCGGCGAGCTTTGCGATGCTTGGTGATATTCACATTGCCGAACCTGGTGCTATGATTGGGTTTGCGGGGAAACGCGTGATCCAAGAAACCATCCGTGAACAATTGCCCGAAGACTTCCAGACATCTGAATATTTATTGGAACATGGCATGGTCGACATGGTGACGCCGCGCAGCGAATTGCGTGATACAATTGCCACGCTCATTCATATCCTCATGAAAAATGATGAGCCAAAACGCAAAAAGCCAAAGACCAAGGTCATCAAAAAGAAGAAAATCAAAGTATCGTCTAAAAAAACCAAAGACATTCAAAATTTAGAGGATAAAGCCCGCGTTGTGGCATTCACGCCCCCCGTGCGTAACAAAGATGGCGAGGCGTTGCCTGCCAAAAAAATCGCACGGCGATAGGAAACATCTAACATGCCACGCCTTAGTGATACACGGCATGAAAATCCTGCGTTAGAGGCGGCGCTTCAACGTATATACGGCCTTCATCGTAAGGAATTTGATTTCCGCCTTGATAGTGGTCCTTATCGTGACCTGCTCATTAAACTTGGTAATCCGCATACCAAATTGCCACCCATCATTCATGTGGCGGGAACCAATGGTAAGGGTTCAACCATTGCGCAAATGCGCGCTCAATTGGAAAATATTGGCAAATCTGTCCATGTTTATACATCACCGCATTTATTCAAATTCAATGAGCGTTTGCGTATCGCAGGAAGCCTCATCAGTGACAAAACGCTCCTTGAAGAAATTGAGCATGTTTTAACAATCAATGACGGTGCGGCCATCACTTTTTTTGAATTCACCTCTGCCCTCATGTTTCATGTCTTTGCTAAAAACAAAGCGGATTATGCGCTTGTAGAGGTCGGTATGGGTGGTCGTCTTGATGGCACCAATGTCATAGAGACTCCAGCGCTCACGGTGATCACATCCATCGGCTATGATCATCAAGCTTTTTTAGGCAATACCATCGAAGAAATCGCAACGGAAAAAGCGGGCATCATCAAAGACAATGTGCCGTGTATTTTGGCACATCAAAACTATCCCGAGGCCATTCCTGTCATTGGCAATATTGCTTATGCCAAACACGCGCCTTTGGTTAACGCATTCATTGATGAAAGCATCACCCCCAACATGGATGGGCCTCATCAATTGGCCAATGCCTCCACCGCAAAGAGCGCTCTTACGCTAATCATTGAAGATTTCAAATGGGATAACAGCGTCGCGCCACAATGGGCAGGCCGTTTCCAAAAATTAAACGCTGATTTTGATCTCTATTATGATGGTGCTCATAATGTGGATAGCCTTAACGCATTATCAAAAACGATTGAAACCAAGTTTCCTAAACGCTCAGTGAGTTTTATTTTTGCGATCCAAGCCAAAAAAGATGTGGCGATGATCAACGAAACCATCGGTCATTTTAATGCCCCCGTTTATGTAACAAAATTGATAACGGGTGATAAGGAACGTAGTGCAAGTGATACCAAAGCAGCATTCGAGCAAGCGGGTATAAAAGTCACCAGCGCGCACGAAGACATGACAGATGCCATCCAAACCGC
>JBBKXB010000046.1:0-10117 GCA_037969255.1 Bdellovibrionales bacterium
CAGCGTCGTCCACAAGAAGAGCAAGATCAACAGCAAAAGCTTGAAAAAACTAATGAATCCAGTGCGACAGCCAAGCGCGAGGCACTGTTCCGTGCGATCCTAGACAATAATAGCGATAATCAAGCCAATGCGGGTGCTGGTCGATCTTCTCAATCGCGTGACAGCGTGCGTCCCAGTCCAACCCAAGGCCGTGGCAGTATTTTAGACGTTAGCGCTTAATTCAAGAAATCTAAGTCTATTGGAAAGCGACTTCGTTAAAGCTACGCAATTTACGGCTATGCAGTTTATCAATGCCGTACTCACGTAATATTTCCATGGTTTTTAAGCCAATTTTCAAATGCTGTTCCACGCGTTCGCGATAGAAATTATCAGCCATACCAGGAAGTTTTAATTGCCCGTGAAGCGGTTTATCCGACACACATAACAATGTGCCGTATGGCACGCGAAATCTAAACCCATTGGCGGCCAAAGTGCCCGATTCCATATCCAAAGCAATCGCGCGTGATAGGCTTAAGGTGCGATTTTGTTTGAAGGCCTCGCGGAATTCCCAATTACGATCATCAATGGTGGCAACCGTGCCTGTGCGCATCATTTTTTTAACATCATATTTTTCTAAACCCGTGATTTCACCCGTGGCGATTTGAAGCGCTGTTTGAATTTCTGCCAGCGCAGGAAGAGGAATAAAGGGTGGTAAATCATTATCAAGCACATGATCATGGCGCAGATATGCATGGGCGAGTACATAGTCACCAATAGATTGGCTATTACGTAGACCTGCGCAATGTCCGAGCATGATCCATGCATGAGGGCGCAATACAGCCACGTGATCAGAGATTGTTTTAGCATTGCTTGGCCCAACGCCAATATTGATCATAGTGATGCCAGAGCCGTCTTTACGCTTTAAATGGTATGCAGGCATTTGCGGAAGGCGTGATATGGGTTTTCCATTGGTGTCTTCAACGCGTTGCACGTGATCTTTACGATGGATGTTATAAGATATTTGATCACCCGGTTGTACAAAAGCGTAATAATCATCATTGCCATCTTGCATCATGGCTTCACCCATTTTTACGAACTCATCAATGTAAAATTGATAGTTGGTGTAGATGATATAGTTTTGGAAATGTGCAGGACGCGTGCCTGTGTAATGCTTGAGACGTTGAAGCGATAAATCCACCCGTGCAGCCGTAAAGAGCGCGAGAGGGCGTTCCCCTAAATCATTTTGCGTGATCATACCATTGGCCAATTGATCATCGATGGTATCCAAATCAGGCATATCAAAATAATCAGGTAGAAGTCTTATATATTCTTGTGACAATCCATCCTCAAGATAAAAATCCTCCCCTAAAGCAAAGGGCAGAGCGATTGGCATTTTTGAAAGCGTGATTTCAATGGTGCCTTTGTGGTTGGCAAATAACAGCGCAATTTGTTCTTTATAGTAATAATAAAATACATCGGGACGTGTGAGTGTGGCGGTATAAACACCAACCTTTGGAACAAAGCCATACGCCATACGATTATCTTGGCGATCAATCTTTGTCACGTTAAGGCGTATGAGCGGATAAAATCCCCGTGTGCGATCGCTAGGTTTTTTACCACTGGTGAATAGATCAAAGCTTTTGCGGATGATCTCGACTTGTTCACTATAAATGGATTGAATGGCCGCTAACGCTTCATCTTCGTTTTTGACGATGATGCTGAATTCTTTATGCTTATTTTTAATCATGTCAAAGAGTATATAAGAAAAAACCGCATCTAGCGATAGATACGGTTTTAAAAATTAGATTATATTTTAGTGGTTATTTTTTCTTCTTTTTACCATCAGCGACATAAGTCACAGACAATATGATACCAGCCAAGAGACTATATACCAAGCCATCAACAAACCATAACGTAGATAATGTGCTTGTAACAGGAAGCCACATATAAGCCATGGCGCTAAGGATACCCACTAGCAAACCAATGTAAACGCCAAATCGAACACCTTCATCGACACCGAGGCCTTCATGACCGCGTGTATATAAAAGTGTAATGATTAAGGATAAGGCAACGTTAAAGAAGATAGCCGATCCAAACATAGCATCCACATCTTCTGGGCTACGCACTATATCGGCAATAGCGCTGTATTCATTGGCAAGTAAAGTACCATGAACCAACCATTGGTATATGAAAGTAAAGATAGTCAGAATTAAGGTACATAGAATGAACCGAGACGCATTAATATTGGTGAACATAAGGTGTTCCTCCCTTTCTTTATTGTAAAAGGATTTCATGTTTGCTGATTCGTGTCACGGTGCAGTGCACAATAAGCTGTGCATGAACGGCTAGCGCCCTTGTACTTTCAGCAAATTCGTATGTTTTTTAAGAGTTCTTAAGATCACAAAAATCACCAGAGCGATGATCAGTCCATCGAGCCAAAGGTGATCTTCTTTGAGCCACATTGATAGAGATTCGTCCAAAATAACCACGTCTACAAACAATTCAGTTAAGAAAAATGCCGCTGCCATACCCAACAAGCCATTATATTCTCGTCTTAACACTGTGCGAGGGGAAAAGGGCATGGCTGGTTTTTGCCATTTCGAAAAATTAGGCCAGAACACAGGCGTTTCATTCGCCCACGTGGTGTATTCTTTGTCAAATGTCTCGGTTAAAAATGCCTCTTCAGTGGCGATGATGCGCTCAATATACAGCCAATAAGCAAGCATAAATATGGCGACCAACCACCAAACTTTCATGGATAATATGACACCTAATATTGCAAAAAAATTACCGACGTATAGAGGATTACGCGAGATAGAATAAAGCCCCGAGGTGTTGAGTTTATGCGCGCGTTGCTCGGTCGTGTTGCGCCCTGATGTGCCACCAGGAACGAAACCAACGGTAGACCAACGGATGGCTAATCCAAATAAAGATGTTAGGACGCCGATAAGCACAAGAATTTCACTGACAAACTCGCCATGCTGAGTGATAAATTCGGCGTTCGTAACAAAGGCCACTGCGCCTGGGATAAGCAAGGTTAAAGGTAGAAAACTTCTCCAACGGAACAGAAATTGCCCTTGTTTAATCATGTCATTATTAATGCTCATATTTTATTAAACCTCACCAATAAAACCACCCGATTGCAGTTGCCACAATCTGGCATATAACCCTTTATTTTTCAACAAGTCATGATGCGAACCATCCTCGACTATATCCCCGCCACGCATAACCAATAGACGGTCTAATTTTGAGATCGTGGACAATCTATGCGCGATGGCAATGACTGTGCGTCCAACCATTAATTCGTTCAAACTTTCTTGTATAAGACGTTCCGATTCGCTATCAAGTGCGGATGTGGCTTCATCCAATAACAAGATCGGCGCGTCTTTTAAGATCGCACGGGCAATCGCAATGCGCTGGCGCTGTCCTCCCGATAATTTGACACCGCGTTCGCCGACCATAGCATCGTACCCACGTACCCCTTCATGATCGACGAGTCTTAAAATAAATTCATGAGCGTGTGCCCGTTTGGCGGCCTCCATAACTTGTTCATCGCTCGCGCCAATTTGCCCATAGGCAATGTTATCCCTTATGGATCGGTGCAACAAATCAGTGTGTTGCGGGATAACGGCAATGTGATTGCGCAAACTGTTTTGTGCCACGTCCGCAATGTTTTGCCCATTAATCGTAATGCTACCGCCTTGGATATCATGCAAGCGTAATAGCAATTGTACGAGTGTCGTTTTACCTGCGCCACTGGGGCCCACAAGACCAATTTTTTGACCCGCAGGAATACTTAAATTCAAATTCTCAAAGACTGGTTGCCCAGGATAATGGAAGGTGACGGCATCAAGTTTGATCTCTGCATTTTGAACATTTAAATCTTTCGCATCCTCTTGATCGGTGAGTTCAAAGGGTTTTACAAGCGTATTAATGTCATTTTTAATCGCGCCCAATTGCTCAAAAATAACAATCATTGTGTCGCTCATCCACCAAATACAATGCGAGATTGATAAAATAAGAGGCACGAGCAAAACAGCGTCCGAAACCGTGCTATGACCTTCAAATATATTGTATAAAAGAAGCCCAAAAAAGCTGACCCAAAGGGATTTGGTAATAACATCAAAAACAATAAACATTCGGCTAAACCTAAATGATACGTAACGCCCTTTGGCTGAAAAATCATTCAAATAACGGCTCAATCTGCCATCTTCAAAGCCTTGGCGCGAAAATAATTTCACGCTTGAAATGTTGCTCATCACATCCACTAATTGTCCTGTGACGCGCGTTTTACTATCTTGTTGTTGCGAGGAGGCATAAATTATATGCGGTATCATTGTAAATAATGTCAGCACCCATGTGCCAACAAAAACGAGCACAATCCATAAATAGCCAGGATCAACATAAGCACTCATAACGATTGCAACGATGAATTGGACAGCACCAAATAAAATAGCCCATAACATGGCGCGTGTAACGTCACGAATGTTTTGAGCAATATCATTTATTTTTTGTGACAAACGGCCCGCAAAGTCATTTTGAAAATAATTAAGAGAGTGCCGTATCGTATAGATATGCAGTTGTTTGACGATTAAAGTTCGCATAGCGGCGGTTATGTGCGACCAAAACACACGCAATGTATGAAAGATAATGCTATCGAGAATGATCACCCAAAGTACAAAAGCTATAATGGTGGGCTCAAGCGCATCCCATAGTTGATCTTTGGGAAAGTCTTGTTCAAAAACGGCAACGATATTGCTTACAAAAAGGGGGATGAGGGCTGTGAGCGCAGATGTGAATGTATAAAAGATAATAAATCCGTACAACGCCCATCTAAATTGCCTCAAGAAAAACCACATAAATGGCCATAGCTTATCCGGCAGTGCATCCAAATTGTCGGGCACTTTTTCATTGTTGATAAAAGGCGAGGGGACTGGATTAGGGTTAAACCCTTCCAAATCTACTTTGAGGCCAAAAAGCGGTTTCTTAAATATCATTAAGCGGCATTGCTCATCGGTTTGATATTGAGCGCTGCCATTAATGCGTTATCGCGATCAATCCCAGGGTTAGCCGTGGTCAAAAGCTCTTCCCCAATGAATATCGAATTCGCACCCGCCATGAAACACAAAGCTTGCATGGTGTCGCTCATATCATCGCGCCCAGCAGAGAGCCGTACCACGGATGTTGGAAACATAATACGCGCGGTGGCAATCACACGGATGAATTCAATGTCATCAATACGTTTTGATCCTGATAATTTTGTGCCTTTGACAGGGATAAGCTCGTTAATAGGGATTGAATTGGGCGCTTCTGGTAGTTCAGCCAGCGCATGCAAGAATGACACGCGATCTTCCTTGGTTTCGCCCATTCCCATGATGCCGCCGCAACACGTGTTTAGACCCGCTTCACGAACGCGCTCAAGTGTTTCAAGGCGATCATCATAGGTGCGCGTTGTGATCACTTTTTTGTAATATTCGAGCGAGGTGTCAAGGTTGTGATTGTAATAATCAAGGCCAGCCTCTTTAAGTTTTTCGGCCTGTCCTTGCCCAAGCATGCCGAGTGTAACGCATGTTTCTAAACCCAATGACTTAACATCTTTGATCATGTTGCACACGGCTTCTTCGTCGCGTTCTTTAAGATCACGCCATGCCGCGCCCATACAAAAACGTTGTGCGCCGCCATCTTTTGCACGTTGTGCCGCTTTCATCACGCTGTCTCGATCCAGTAATTTTTGGGCTTTTAAATCAGTTTTGGCAAACACGGATTGATTGCAATATCCGCAATCTTCGGCGCACCCACCCGTTTTGATATTCAAAAGCTGACTCATTTGCACTTCACCAGCGGTGAAGTTTTCACGTAAAACCGTTTGCGCCTCAAAAACCAAATCCATGAATGGTTTATCGTAAGTTGCTGTGATTGCTTCTTTAGTCCACATCTTTGAATACTCCTAATAAGTTTTTAGCGTAACTATCTGGATTAAACTCTTGTAAATCCTCTAATTTTTCACCTACGCCAATGGCAACGATGGGCAATTTAAACTTTTCCCACAGGGGTAAAATAATGCCCGCTTTGGCTGTGCCATCAAGTTTTGTGACGATAAGACCTGTGAGGGGGGTGATCTCATTAAACGCTTCGGCTTGGATCATCGCATTTTGCCCTGTGGTGGCATCGAGCACAAGCCACGTGTCATGAGGCGCGTTCTCGTCTTGTTTTTGAATAACACGGCGCATTTTGGCCAATTCGGCCATGAGGTCGGCTTTGTTATGCAAGCGCCCCGCAGTATCAATCATAAGGATGTCGGCATTTTCTTTGCGGGCTTTATCATAGGCCTCGAAAGCCACTGCCGCGCTATCCGCGCCTTGTCCTTTAGAAAACACAGGGATGCCAGCCCGCTCGCCCCACACAAGGAGTTGCTCTACTGCGGCGGCGCGGAACGTATCACCAGCCGCCATATGGACTTTAAATTGTTTGGACAATTGGTGCGCAATTTTGCCCATGGATGTTGTTTTACCAGAACCATTCACGCCGATGACTAAGATCACGTGTGGTTTGGATTTAAGTTCAAATTCGTCAGCATTTGCACCGTTCAGTCGCTTGCTCAGTTTTTCGGCAATAAATTCGCGTACATCATCCGCGCTAAGTTCTTTACCAAAACGATCACGACGAAGTGCATCAGACAATTCCATTGCCGCCGTGGGGCCAAGGTCAGCCATGATCAGGCTATCTTCCAAGCTCTCAAGCATGTCTTCATCAAGGGGCTTGGTTGTGAATAATTCACCCAAATCTTTGTTGAGGACATCAGATGTTTTTTGGAGGCCTTTGGTAAGGCTGGAGCTTATGGATTTAAAAAATTTCATAGGTTATGTGGTATAAGAATTAAAGCTTTGAGGCAAGCCTAACCTTGTGGAGTTAACCCACTAAGATACGCTATTCTGTGTCTGTTTTTATCCAATATCAGACCATAAGTATGACGTGCTTCATGAGAAATATAGTGTTGAAGGTTTTTATCATCGCCAACAGATTCATATATCGCATCAAATGTCTTCACAAATTCGCCATCCTTGAAACCCACATCACCCCTAGCAATGTTTATAAAAGCTAATACGGAATCTATAGTCCTTAAATAATCACGACAAATGAACTGATCATGGGTAAGGTTAGGATATTCTTTGTCAAATTTATTTTCTAAACTAAGAGAGTATCTATTTGGATGTAAAAGGAAAGCAAATCTTACAAGATAATTGGATAATTTTTCGAAACCCTGTTCAGATAATCTGTCTTTAAGGGTGTCATGAAAGGTGTCATGGAATACACCGACTTCAATTGTTGAAATCTGATATATACGCTCTGCAGGGTTGCTCCCATAGGTCATGTAACCAAATCCATCATCAGTTTTGTTTTTTGCTATTGCTTTACCAAAATCACTCTCAGGGTCAAATATTGTTATGCATGCCATGGTTTATTATTTACACAATAACTTTCCCATAGCAAGTTTTATTGTCATAGCTTTCAACAAACACTTTAATGATTTTTCCATCTAAATCAGGACGAGGATCGCCAGATAATTTTACGGGCACAAATTGATCTGAATGTCCTTTGTTATCTCGTTCAATTAAAATGGTAATCTCTGAATTGAGTAATGATTTATATAATTCTTTTTCTTTGCGTTGCCCTGCGTCTCTCAACAGTTTTGCACGGGCTTTTCGGATTTTCATATCAACCTGTGGCATTTTGGCGGCAGGCGTGGCTTCGCGTGATGAATAAGGGAATACATGTAAAAAAGTCAGACCCACATCGTCCACCAAGGCCAATGTATTTTGGAACATTTGATCCGTTTCCGTTGGAAAACCAGCAATAATATCCGCGCCAAACACCATATCGGGGCGAAGGTCTCGCGCCTTGGCCACAATGTCCAAAATATGGTGACGCAAATGGCGACGCTTCATACGTTTTAACACCATATCATCCCCCGCTTGAACAGACAGATGAAGGTGAGGGAGGAGGCGCGGCTCGTCCGCAATGAGACGCCATAAATCGTCATCAATTTCTACGCAATCCAAGGATGAGAGGCGAAAGCGTTTCATGTCTGGCACGGCGGTCATCACGCGCTTGATCATTTGTCCTAAACTCGGATTACCAGGCAAGTCAGGGCCGTAACTGGTGATATCAACGCCCGTGAGCACGACTTCTTGCACACCATTATTGGCAAACTCTCGGACTTGTTCGACGATGGTGGCAATGGGGACAGAGCGCGAATTACCACGGCCATAAGGAATAATGCAAAAGGTGCATCTGTGGTCGCACCCATTTTGAACTTGCAAAAAGGCACGTGCGCGTGATTCAAAGCCTTGGATCAAATGACCAGCCGTTTCCGTGACGCTCATGATGTCATTCACGATAATTTTTGCGCCCAGATTAGACCACGTTTCGGCTCGTAATTTTTCATCATTCCCGATCACGTGGGACACGCCTTTGATGGAGGCATAATCATCGGGGGCAATTTGCGCGGCGCACCCAGTGACAATGATTTTTGCGTTGGGATTGTTACGCGCGAGTTTGCGCACTTCTTGGCGTGATTTACGCGTGGCCTCAGATGTTACGGCGCATGTGTTCACAATAATGGCGTTCTCAATACCAGCACCACTCGCATGCGCGCTCATCACTTCACTTTCGTATGTGTTGAGACGGCAACCAAAGGTAACAAGTTGTGGCGTGGTTTTAGGCATGCATATAGCCTATACAATAGACTAGCCTACGGAATCAAATTTTCTTTGTGTATATTGTGGTTTATTCACGTATTGAGGGGTCATATAGTCAAACTCTTTTTCAAGAGCTTCAGCTTTATCGTGCTCATTCATAGCTTCGTATGCTGTGATCGCGTGTCCTAATGCATAATTATGATCGACAAATCGACTGTTAAGGATATGGCTTTCAATTAACAGTTCAAATAGTTTGATGGTTTCAAAATTATTTCCACTAAATGCTATGTGTTTAATACTATCAGTGAGATAAATGGAGCTATAACTATCAGCTTCGTAAGCCTTTAAAAATAAGCCAGAGAGCATTCCTTTCTCTTGTGGAGACGCGTGCGCTCTACTCAGAGTTTTCTTGAAGTCGATTGCAGCTCTTAATAGCTTAAGCCCTTGTTGCGATTTTTCAATGATTTGCGAAGCTGTTTGTTTAACAGCTTTCCGTCCATCTTCGTTTAAAATAATCGTATAAAGGTCAATACGACTTTTTGCAGGCATTACTAATGCCTGATTTTCCATTCTTTCAATTGAAGCAGATTCATTATCATTTTTAACACTGTTTATAAAACTCTTATACTGGTGACGTGTTCTTTCAATAAAATTTATTTTAGGTGATCGGCTCATTTTTATTTACATAGTGTTAAAAGAGAAATTTGTCAAGAAAAAAACACTTGGCTGGAGAAGTTTTTTCGGTATTGTGCCACTATACCAAGGTGGGGCGTGTAGCTCAGTTGGTTAGAGCAAACCGCTCATAACGGTTTGGTCGCCGGTTCGAGTCCGGCCTCGCCCACCAAATTTCTTATAGAGCTAAATATACTCTATAACACAGGTAAAACATAGCTTTTATTGTTTCATTAGTACCACAAAAGTGCTACACAAAAGGAATGAAAGATATGGCTAAAACACCAGGATTAAATAAGCGCAAAAATGTCTATAACGGCATGTCAAAACGCACCCACTCAAAATGCAACATTAATTCCAAGTAAGACGGGTAATGATCGTTACTCCGTTAGTGGCCTTGTAATGGTGGGTGATGTCTATGACGGCATCACCAAGCCTTATGTTGAACAAGGTTTAGCGTATGTATGTCCAGCAGGCCTGAAATATATTGATTATCTTGAAGCGCCAAATAAGAAAACACCATTTGGTACTTGGATGCAGTGGAGAGGGACGGTGGAATGTCAGTAGAATCTAGTGTCTAAAATTTAATTATATAAATCTTTACGCTTTTAAATTAAAACAATAGAATTGTGTTAATGCATCAAAAATTAAAGTCTAATTCTTCACAAAATGGAAACATACTTTTTCTAATCTTACTTGCAGTCGTGCTATTCGCCGCACTGTCTTATGCTGTGACATCCTCTATGCGCGGTGGAGGGAATGATGCA
>JBBKXB010000047.1:0-27485 GCA_037969255.1 Bdellovibrionales bacterium
ATTGGCGAATGCTGGACTAAAAAACACGCGACTTTTATGATCATGGGCGAAGTGTGTACGCGCGCTTGCTCGTTTTGTAATGTCGCCACGGGTAAGCCCGATGAATTGGATAAGTTCGAGCCTATGCGCGTGGCTGTCGCCGTATCCAAAATGGGTTTGAAACATGCCGTGATCACATCCGTGGATCGCGATGATTTGGATGATGGCGGGGCGGATCACTTTGTTAAAACGATTGAACAAATGCGCATTCATTGCCCCGACACTACTGTGGAAATCCTCACGCCCGATTTCAAAGGCAAAAAAGATGCGGTGCGCGTGGTCGCCAAAGCCCGCCCAGACGTGTTCAACCATAATTTGGAAACTGTACCGCGTTTATATCCCTCCATTCGCCCTGGTGCGCGTTATTACACGTCATTGCGGTTGCTAGAGGAAACCAAAGAAATTGATCCCACGATCTTTACCAAATCTGGCCTCATGGTCGGCTTGGGTGAAACAGCCGAAGAAGTTCATCAAGTGATGGATGATATGCGCGCGGCGAACATTGATTTTATCACCATAGGTCAATATTTACAGCCCACACCCAAACATGCCACGGTTGAGCATTTCTGGACTCCTGACGAGTTTAAAGCTTTGGAAGACAAAGCTTACGCCAAAGGGTTCTTAATGGTGTCGGCCACGCCACTTACGCGTTCCAGTTATCATGCCGATGCTGATTTTGATAAGCTTGTGCAAGCACGATTAAAGCAGGTTAATGGCTGATGACTTTAAAAACATGGGACAGTTATAACTTAGATTCAGATAAATATATTTCACAATACGAAAGCCTTGATACCGAAAAAGCTATCCCTAACATTACAGAGATAGTATCGGAGTTATCTGGAAAAGCATTAGACATTGGCGCAGGAACAGGTAGAGATGCACGCTGGTTGGCAAGCCAAGGTTTTTATGTAACTGCCATAGAACCCTCAAAAGAACTTCGCAATTTTGGAGAAAAGCAAAGTAAAAACATTGATATTCAATGGATTGATAGCTGTTTACCAAAATTAGAAGCCCTCAATGATTTTGATAAATTTGATTTCATCTTACTTAATGCAAGCTGGCAGCATGTTTTACCTGTTGATCGTGAGTTTGCAATAGATAGATTATACAATCTTCTTAATCAAAGTGGTAAAATTCTCATCACACTGAGGTCTAAACCCTCTGATGATGGCAGGTTAATGTATTTAGTGTCGCACGAAGAAATTGAAAAATTATTTGATAAATATCAAAATATTACCATTTCTGGTAACGAGCTTAAAAGAACATCACTGTTATACTCTGATGTTGAATTTCAAACTGTTATCATAACAAAAGGATAGCAAGCTACATGCCAACCCACGCTGAACGCAGGACATTGCCGTATTCCGCCGAACAATTATATGCGCTTGTGGCCGATATTGAAAAATACCCGTCCTTTTTACCATGGTGCTATGATTGCCGAGTTGTGTCCAAACAGGGGCGTGAAACTCAAGCTGACCTTGTGATTGGCTATAAAATGGTGCGCGAGAAATTTAGGAGCCGCGTGACCATGTTGCCATACGCGCATATCCATGTGGAATATCTTGATGGGCCATTGAAACATTTATCCAATCATTGGCGCTTTATCCAAAATAATGATGGTGGGGCGACAATTGATTTTTATGTGGACTTTGAGTTCAAAAACCCGTTTTTCCAAAAAATGATGGGAATGTTTTTTAATGAGGCGGTCAAACGCATGGTTGGGGCATTCGAAGAACGGGCTAATCAATTACACGGGCAAGATACCCAAGTAGGACAAAAGTCCGAAAATGATCAATGCGATGATGCCTGCTAAAATGTCATCAAGCATCACACCATGTGCGCCATGAACCGTTTTATCAATCCATGAGATTGGCCAAGGTTTCCAAATATCGAACAGGCGAAACAGTAAAAATGCGATAAAAAAGTCAGAGATCGAAAAACAGAGCAGGGAGGCGATCATCAAGCCTGCCCATTCATCTATCACGATCCAAGAGGCATCACCAATAGGTTCTTCCGCTTTTTGTATAATATGTTTTATAGATGCAATACCGATCCAATAGACTCCAAAACTGGCTATAATTCGAAACGGGAATGTCAATGGTTCAAAGGCAATTAATAACACCAACAACGCTAGTAAACTGCCCCACGTACCACTTGCTGGTCTTAATAAGCCCGATCCAAATCCGTGCGCAATCATTGGGGCAGGTGTGAACCACTTTATCGGATCAGGAAGCGTATGGAGACCAAACTTCATATTATGAACCGAATCGGACGGTGACATTGCACATTGCGCCCAATCCTTCCGATTTTCCGATAGAATCCATCTTTTCCATCGTTGTTGCTTTGATCGACACGCGATTAATTTGAATGTTCAGTGCGTCTGAAATTGATTGCCGCATCGCATCACGATGAGGGCTCATTTTCGGTTCTTCTGCCAATATGGTCACATCCAAGTGACACAGGATTCCATTCTTATTTTGTACCGCTTGGTGCGCAGCTTTTAAAATATGCACACTATCCATATTTTGAGTGTCTTTGCTCATATTAGAAAAATGATGCCCAATATCGTGATCTGCGATTGCTCCGTACAATGCGTCGCTAAGTGCGTGGAATACGACATCACCATCAGAATGCGCCGCAATACCTCTATCATGTGCCACACGTACACCGCCAATTATGATGTGATCACCGCTCTCAAACCTATGCACATCATAGCCCGTGCCGACACGTACATCATGATAATTGGCGAGCAGTAATTTTTCAGCGCGCGCGAAATCCTCTGGGTACGTGATTTTAAAATTATCGCTTGATGAGGGGATAAGAGTTGGGTTTATCTCTTTGTATTCACTTAACAATTTGGTCTCATCGCCATGTTCGAAATCGGTTGTGTCTTCAAGCACATCAAACAGCATATCTCGATCAAAACCTTGGGGTGTTTGTAACGCCCATAAATCGCGGCGATCCACGCTTTCTCCAGCACCACGCACCAATGAATCCGTGATAGGCGCGGCATAAGATGTGCTCATGGCGCCAGCCCTCAACCCGTCAACCATATCGGGTAATTTGGACACATCAACAAATGGGCGCGCACCATCATGAACGAGTACGTATTTGGCAAAACTGTGTTGCAAGCCATTAAATACACTTTCAGCTCGGGTTTTACCGCCCACGCATGTTTTCACAGCATCGTTATGCATGGACATGTGCTCTGTAGCCATCTCATGGGGACAAACAACGATAATGGAGGCGAAATCTAAACCCTTAAAAGCGGATAAGGTGCGATCAATAATGCGTTGCCCAAATAGTGGCAAAAAGGCTTTGGGAATATCGCTTCCAAGACGAGCGCCTTGACCGCCAGCCACGATAATCAAATCAACATCATTAAAACTATATTTCATATCTTGCAGAACAAGCGGAAACCGTGCTTTTGTCAAGTATGTGGTTAAAAAGATTACTTGCAGGTCAGAGATTTGCCTATTTGATTGTTGGATTGGCCGTACTCTCTGGGCTTTTGACCTTTATAGCGTTCACCCGTTGGTCACCCATTACGGATGATCCAGACACAATTATCGCCGTTTTGGTGATTGATTTGGTTGTAGTTCTCGTCCTGACCGTACTGATAGGGTTTCGTATAACGCCCTTGTTCCGTCAACGCAAAACCGTGGCGGGTTCAAAGCTTCACCGCCGTATGGCCTTATTTTCTGCACTTATTGCCGCGACGCCGACATTATTCTTTGCCGCCTTTGGCGGGATATATTTTTATCTTGGTATACAGACTTGGTTTAATGAAAAAGTGCAAACGGCGATCACGGGCTCTGGCATTGTGGCGCAAAACTATTTGGAAGAGCATCAAAAAACGTTGCGTGCTGACGCTTTGGCGATGTCGAGTGATCTTGCACGTTATTTATCGATCAATGGAATTGATGATAAGTTCAATGACTTTTTTAGATCACAAACCTATGTGCGCAATATATCAGAAGCCATTTTACGCAATGAACGCGGTCAAACTTTTGCGCAAAGCGGATTGTCTTTCTCACTTAATTTTGACGATTTACCGTCCACTGCGTTTGATAACGCCCGTAGCGGTGATGCGTATCTATATATCCCTGAAAATGATGACCGTATCCGCGTTCTTGTAAGCCTTAACACAGTCACGCCACTATATTTGTATGTTGGACGGCGCATTGACGAAAATGTGCTGGCACGCGTTCAAGAAACGCAAGATGCCGCCAATGAATACAACGCTTTGAGGAAGCAATCTGCGCGTGTCCAAAAATATAGCCTGTTGATGTTTGGCGCGACAGGTTTGTTGCTTGTGCTCGCCGCACTTTGGTTCTCGTTAAATTTATCGCGCCGTTTGATGATCCCATTATCGGCCATTATGAATGCCGCCGAAAAAGTGGGGCATGGCGATTACACGGCGCGCGTTTCTAATTTTAAAGGTTTTGATGAGTTCACGTCTTTGGCAAAAACTTTTAACACGATGACCGAACAAATCGCGCAAAACATTACCTTGATTGAAAGCGCAGAGAAAAAGGCCGCATGGGGCGAAGTGGCACGGCGCGTGGCACATGAAATTAAAAACCCTCTGACGCCCATCCAACTATCGGCGGAGCGTTTGCGCCGTAAGTATGGCGATGCGATCACCAAAGACAAAGAAATCTTCGATGACAGCATTGATACGATTATTAAACATGTCGGTGATTTAAAACGTATGGTCGATGAGTTTTCTGAAATGGCCAATATGGATAAGGTCGCTGTTCAATTTTCAAAGGTTGATGTGTGTGATATGGCATCCGCGCTTATAACGCTTCAAAACGAGGCTTACCCAGATATAGACATTCGATTTATTAGCAAACAAAAGGCGCTGATATTCACAACGGATGAAACACGACTGAGACAAGCTTTGTTAAATTTGCTCACCAATGCCATCAATTCGTTGCAAGAGCATAATGTTGCTTCCCCTAAAATTGCGATTGATATTGTTCAAACCGATAAGGATGTGATCATAAGCGTTCTTGATAATGGCTTAGGGTTCCCTGATGATGAGGCTGAGCGTGTCAAATTGATTGAGCCTTATGTCACCATGCGCAGAAAAGGGACGGGCTTAGGGCTCGCAATTGTGGCCAAAACTGCGATTGATCTGAACGGCACCTTGTCTTTAACCAATGGCAGATTAATTAATGATACTGTGTATACGGGCGCACATGCTAACCTTGTGTTTCCAAGTAACGACAAATCAAAGAAAGCATAATATTTTATAATGGCCACTGTTTTAATTGTTGATGATGAAAAAGATATTCGCAAACTCATCGCAGGGCTTTTGTCCGACGAAGGCCATAAAACATTAGAAGCGTGCGACAAAAAAGAGGCACTCGCTTATTTTGCAGAAGGTAAAACACATCCCGATGCCGTGCTCTTGGACATTTGGCTTGAGGGCGGTGCACGAGAAGGTTTGGAAATTTTAAGCACACTTAAAGAGCAAGATGTGGACGCGCCAATATTGATGATGAGTGGTCACGGCACTTTGGAAACTGCCGTTGAAGCCATCAAAAAAGGCGCTTATGACTTTCTTGAAAAACCGTTTAAAACTGATCGATTGATGATCCTTTTGAATCGGGCGCTTGAACAAGCATCCATTAAAAAGCGCCTGTCACAACTTGAAAATGATATGGATGATGGCGCGCTCATCACCAAATCTAAAAAAATGCAAGATTTGATGGAAGAAATAGACAAAGCAGCCCCCACAAATTCGCGCATTTTACTCACGGGTGAGGCGGGCGCAGGCAAATCAATTATTGCCAAATACATTCACGCACGCTCGAACCGCCAAGGCGGATTGCATACCGTGAGCGGGGCAGGCTTTGATGCTGATTTCACCAAACAAGCTTTAGGTGGCACTGTCATTATTGAGCAACCCGAAGACCTTAATGCAGACGAACAAAAGAAACTGACGCACACCCTCCAAGAAGATCATAAAATACGCTACATCACGACCACGCGCGCGGATTTAAAATCTATGGTGGAGCAGGGGCGCTTTAGAGAGGATCTCTTTTATCGTCTTAATGTCGTACCTCTACATCTTCCACCCTTGAGAGAGCGTAAAGCGGATTTACCTGATTTGATTAACCTTATCATTCCCAAAGTGGCCCATAGGCTTGATATCACTACAGAGCCGTTATCACAAAATGATATGAATTGGCTTTTGTCACAAAATTGGCCTGGAAATGTGCGCGAACTGAAAAATACGCTTGAGCGATTTTTGATCTTAGGGCGCACACAAGATGACGACACCACACAACTCAACAATAATGATAAACCATCCAACGTCATTGACTTATCCCTAAAAGAAGCCCGCGAAAACTTTGAGCGCGATTATCTGCAAGCACAACTCAATAAACACGAGAAAAATATTGCTGCCACAGCAGAAACCATTGGCATGGATCGCGCGGCACTGCATCGCAAGATTAAGCAATTAGGGATACAAAATGACTGATCTAAAGAACGCAACGCACATCATATTTGATTGGGACAATACGCTCGATAACAGTTTTGCCGCATTGTTTGATAGCTGGAACTATACCCTTAAAAAATACGACAGACCCTTGTGGGATGAAGCGACGGCCAAACGCAATATCCGCAGAACTGCACACGAAGTTATGGCCGATATGTTTGGTGACGTTTGGGAACAAGCCCTGTTTGATTACCGTGAGTATTATTACAAATATCACGTGAAACCAAATCTATTGGATCACGTTGAGGATTTATTGAGTGTCCTTAAAAACGATGGTAAAACGCTCGCGGTTATCAGCAATAAGGTCGATGATCGCTTGAAAGAAATTGTCGATCAATCAAATCTTAATCCTTATTTTGAGATTGTGATGGGCGCAGACCCTGCGCGTTTGGGTAAACCACACCCACTTACCATGGATATTATGATCGACGCATTAAAAGGTGATATAAACCGCGATCATGTTTGGTATGTGGGGGATACGGATATTGACGTTCAATTTGCCAAGAACGCGCATACAAAATCTATTTTTGTTGAAAATCATGGTTTTGAAACTTTAGAATCCATCACAAAAGACGCGCCTGATTTGGCATTCAAAAACATCAAAGCATTTTTGGATTACTATAAATCGCTTTAAATCATTGACCTTTTGTAATAAAAACCCTAAATCTTAAGACTATATTAAAGACAACCAGCCACAATAAACCATTAACAAGAGCGGGAAATAAAAATGAGCGATAAAGAAAAGCTACAAAGCGTACAAGATGTGTTTCTTAATAAAATTCGTAAAGAAAAACAATCTGTCACCATTTTCTTGGTGAACGGTGTAAAATTGCAAGGCATTGTGACTTGGTTTGATAATTTTTCTATGCTTTTGCGCCGCGATCAAACCGTACAATTGGTATACAAACACGCCATTTCAACCATCATGCCTATGGGCCCGTTAAATTTGTTTGACGGTGATGAGGGCGAATAACGCTGAAAAATCAGCAACCGCTTGGCATTGTTATTCATCCTTATGGATGGCGCGATTATTCACGTGATCCTGATGACGCCCTCATGGAAGCGATTGGCCTAAGTGAGGCTATTAATATCAATGTCATTCATTCCGAAACCATTAAAAACGTAGACATTAAATCCCCTACATTTTTATCAAGCGGGCACATAGAACGCATTGCCGAAATGTGCGCAGAAATTCAACCCGATATCTTGATCTTCGATGGCGCATTAACACCCGTCCAACAACGTAACTTGGAAGAAGCCTTCAACGTCAAAGTGATTGATCGTACAGGATTAATCTTGGAAATCTTTGGGGAGAGGGCCCAAACCAAAGAAGGTAAGCTTCAAGTTGAACTTGCGGCACTTGATTACCAACGCTCACGGCTTGTAAGGAGCTGGACGCATTTGGAACGCCAACGTGGTGGCTTTGGCTTTATGGGCGGGCCTGGTGAGACGCAGATCGAAATCGATAGGCGCCTCATTGGGCAACGTCTTGTAAAAATTAAAAAAGATCTCCAAAAAGTGCGCAATGCCCGAGCGCTACAATCAAAAAGCCGTGCCAAAGTGCCTTATCCCGTGATTGCACTCGTGGGCTATACCAATGCTGGTAAATCAACGCTTTTTAATACGCTGACCAAATCAAAAGTTTATGCCGAAGATGCACTGTTTGCCACGCTTGATCCAACCACAAGGCGCGTTAAATTGCCCTCTGGTAAAATTGCATTATTTTCGGACACGGTGGGGTTTATCACGGATTTGCCAACGCAACTTATTGAGGCGTTTCAGGCGACATTAGAGCAAGTCGAAGGGGCTGATATCATCCTCCACATCAGTGATCGCGCGGCCATAGATTTTGAAGAAAAACAAGATGCGGTGCTCGCCACATTAGAGGAAATTGGCATTGAAGAAGATGATCCGCGCATCATTCATGTGTGGAATAAATCCGATTTATTGGACATTGAGCAACAAAGCGCAGCACGCCGTAAAGCACGCTTTACAACACCTGCCATTTTGGTTTCCGCGATCACGAAGCAGGGGGTAGGGACACTTCTTGATCGTATTGATGAAACATTGTTTGATAATGCGCGCGTTTATACCTACACGTTGCCCGTCACAGATGGTAAGGCCTTGGCATTTTTAAAGCGTCATGGCGACAATCAAACCATTAAAATTGAGGCTTCGGAAACAGGAAATCATTTAAAAGTATCCATCAATCTATCCGGGAGTGATGCGGATATTTTTGAACATAAATACGGGTATAGTTAATTTTAATAATTGATAGATTGTGCATAAAACACATTATTTTTCTTCCTTTTTTGTAATATTGCCCCGTAAACTTGATCCAATGTAAAAAAAAGATCGGGAAAAATAAATCATGATTCATGAACATACACAGTTTCAGAGCGACACTTCGCGAGCGTTTGCTTTTGCAACTCAAGATATAAAGGCGATGCCACGTGAACTTGCTCAATTCAAGCGTGAATCAGCCTCCTTAAGAAGAGAGTTACCCAATGGAGAGGGACACCCCGTAATTATTATTCCAGGATTTGGTGCAGCAGGTATCTTTTATATCTCGTTGGTTCTATTTTTAGATAGACTGGGTTACAACGCACAAAGCTGGGACCAAGGGTTTAATCTTGGCTACAATGAACAAAGAATTACCAGCCTTGTTAATCAGGTCAAAAAAATGTCTGACAAAGCAGGAAAAAGAACAATATTAAAGGGTCATAGCTTAGGTGGTGTTTTTGCTAATATGGTGGCCAAAAAAGCTCCAGATGACGTTCATTCGGTCGATACCTTTGGATCGCCTTTAGATATTCGAAAAAGCGCAGGAAGCACACCTGCAACACTTCAAAAACTTCATCACTGTCTTAATCCTGAATCTTCACATTTACTTGAAGACGAAGGTTTTTTACGAGAAATCGCTCAACCCGCTCCAAATGTGCCTATAACTTCTTATTATTCATTGTCGGATAACGTTGTAGATTGGCAAGCCAGCCAACTGCCCAACACAAAATTATCAAGGAGTATTGAAGTTTTAGGTACTCATGTGGGTATGCCGTTTATACCTGATGTTTTGCGTCAATCTCTTGGCCAAAAACCATCAGCACTAAGAGCCGCTTAAGCGGATTTTTTTATCACAGAGTTTTTTACCGCGCTCCCATAACGCTGACCAATCCTCTAAGGACGAGGGTGGTGATAACTTTGCCAAACGCTCCGTTTCTTTAAAACGATCTATAAATTTACGATTTGCGTGATCAAGTGCCTCATCACTTGATGTTTCATCATTGCGATCTTTCATTTCCATACGCGCCCACGCAATGAATGAAAACAATACATCACCATATTCATCGCGATTTGGCGTGTCCTTAAACTCAATTAATTCACCTTCAAATTTGGCGCGGGCTTGATCCGCATTATCAAACTTAAATCCTATTTTACCCGCACGTTTCATGAGCTTTTCCGCGCGCTGTAAAGGCGGCAGGGTGACAGGTACATCATCAAGAACACTGTCCGATTGGACATTTTTCTTCTCTTTATCCTTTTGCGCATCCCATATGACATTCACATCCGCAGCGGTCTGCGCGTCTTGATCACCAAAAACATGTGGGTGACGGCTCATGAGTTTATTGGCAATACCGTCCGCGATGTCATCAAATGTGAATAAATTCTGTTCTTGCGCCATTTGGGCATAAAACACGACTTGGAGCAGTAAATCACCCAATTCTTCTTTGAGGTGATCCATATCGCCATTATGCGCCGCATCGGCAACTTCATAAGCTTCTTCGATTGTATAGCGTGTCAGGGTTTTAAAATCTTGTTCCAAATCCCACGGGCAACCCGTATCTGGATCACGAAGCGCTGACATCACATTGCGTAATTTTTCTATATTTGTTATCATGGGTCATACTGTTGAATATTTAATCATCTTTGTGAAGGCACAATGCTCTATTAAAAGTTCAGAGGGGATAGTTTCATAAATCCACACATTTTAGTGACGATGTATATTATGGAATATCAGAGAACGATTTAAATGAGGGGGCTGGTATGTTCATAACCCCGTAATATCAACCTCAAGGCCATCATATGCGCATTCATAGCCATCAGGCAATTTATTCGTGGTCTCTACGTAGTCCCAATTGGTTTTGAGATGCGTGAGTATAACGCGCGTAGCTTTGACACGATCATTAATCCGTTTGACGCCATCAAAGTTCACATGAATGTTTAGCCCAAAATCATGGTACATGTTGTTGCAATCAATAATCAGTGTTTTAACGCCGTTAAGTATCTCATACCCTTGTTCGCTCATATCATGCAAATCGGTGCAATACGCCATATCACCCACGCGATACCCAACTGACGTAATATTATGGTGGTGCATGGGTAGGGGGCGCACAAGGATTCCCGCCACATCATGCGTTTTACCAATATCGTTGTCCTGCCACCCTTTAAACTCAATAGGCAGTGGATAAAAACCCGTAGTATCGCCCGCATCAAACATATGCGGAAATTTAGCCTTTATCTTGTCACGGTTGTAATCATTGGCGTAAAGCGGGATAAGCGCCCTCGTTTCGCGGTTATAATAATAGCGTAACTCTTCAAATCCATTAATGTGATCACCGTGAAAATGTGTGAACAACACACCATCGATTGCTTGCACGGCATAATCATTCATGCGTTGCCGAAAATCAGGCCCTGTATCAATGATCACGGTTTTGCCGTCTTTTTGAATCATAGCCGATGCTCGCGTACGTCGGTTTTTAGGATTTAAAGGATCGCACGCGCCCCACCGTCCGCCGATCATTGGCACGCCCGCCGATCCACCGCTTCCAAGAATAATTAGTTTTGCATCAGACATTAAACAATATCCTAAAATTTTTGGTCATTTGTTTGGCGAGTTCGGGATAAGACTCCCCCCTCTCCTTGGCCAGCAATTCGAGCGTGTGGAGCACATAAGATGGCTCGTTATTTTTACCGCGCATGGGCACGGGCGCTAAATAAGGCGCGTCTGTTTCAATGAGAATACGATCAACGGGCATGGCACGCGCAATTTCGCGCAAGAAATCAGATTTTGGAAATGTGACTATACCCGAAAACGAGATATAAAAATTATCCGTTTCATCCATTACACGTTTTGCAGTATCGAGATCGCCCGTATAGCAATGAAAAATACCTTTTAAATTTTTATGCGCTTTGACGATATCCACGCATTTCGCCTCGGCCTCGCGCGTGTGCATGATAATCGGTTTATCGGTTTCGAGCGCCACTTGGATGTGTTTCTCATAGCTTTCCATTTGCTCGACTTCATTGGTATGATCATACGTTGGATCAAGCCCCGTCTCTCCCACGCCAATAATGTGCGCATTATCATTGATTTGCTTGATCATCATTGCCGCCGTAATGTCTTTTTCACCCTGTTGATGAACTTCGGCAGGATGCGTGCCAATGGTGCGCCACACGTAATTGGGGTTAGCCGCACATAAAGGATCAACTTCTGGCGTGTCTTTACGCATACATGTGCCAATGCACAACATGCCTTCAAGCCCAGCCTCGCGACCGCGTTGGATACATCCGCTCGGATCGTCTTGCATATTAAGATGTGTGTGGCTGTCGATCATGAACTTTATAATAAAGTGATTTGATTAAAAATAAACCCTTGCATTAATATTTATTATGGAATATATACTAACAATGTTATTAACCGCACAACAGATTGATTTCAATGATCATAACGCACCGGTTTCCGATTTGGAATGGGCAAAGCAAAATCCAAATAAAACACTTGGGGAGCTCATTGATTATCACAGAGCTTACTTTAAAATCAATCTTAACTTCCCATTCAATCATGACTTACTACACTATATAGTTGGAAAATCACAAGCCCTATCTCCGATTGAACATCAAGACAATGATACTTCGGAAATCATTGTGGATTCAATCGAAGACGTTTTACTTCATTTCTATCAAGAAAATACATCACTATTTAATCCTCAGCTAGCTTATAATCTAATGAGCAATCATCTAAATTTGGTTAGGTTTACAGCTTCAATGCAAGACGTAGATATAGAACATGCGATTGATAAGTTACTACCATATGTGCAGTTTTTAATGGAGTTCGTGGAAAAAAATGCACATGGACAAGAACGCACTGGTGACAAATTAGGTCTCATTATCGACCAATTGAGAGATTATACAATTGTTTTTATTCCTGATCTAAACGTGGAAACAAAGCCTGTGGCGGTGGTAAAAACGTCCCCGATTTCAAGGCAAAGGCAACGTCGATATGCTTAAATAAGCGCTCGTCTTTTGGCACGGCAAGCAAGTCTAACAACTCATTCATTTTGGTAGGCATGAAAGGTTGCGTGGCGATGGCAATTTGGCGCATGCCTTCGCAAATGTTATACAGCACGTTTTCCATCTCTTCAAAACGCTCTTCTTTGCGCAATGTCCAAGGTGCATTTTCATCGACATATTTATTCCAATAGTTGGACTCTTCTTCAAGAATTGTAAGCGCTTTATCAAAGCTCTGATTGTTTAGCTCAACTTTATAATTTGTAAGGCCATCAAAATTACGTGATACGCCGCCTTTTGGAACGACACCACCCGCGTTTTTGGCAATAAATGACAATGTGCGTTGAGCCAAATTACCAAGTGAATTGGCACAAAATGCATTGATGAGCTCAACCGCACGCGCTTGATCAAAGTCGCCATCATTGCCAAATCTGACCATGCGGAACATCACATAACGGAGCTGATCGAGACCGTATTTATCAACCAAATCTTGCGGTGATAATACATTACCCAATGATTTGCTCATCTTCTCGCCATCAACCGTCCACCAACCATTGCAAAATACTTTTTGTGGCAATGGTAATTCCGCCGCCATTAAAAACGCAGGCCAATAAATGCAATGGAAACGCATAATGTCTTTACCCACAAGGTGCACATTGGCTGGCCAAAAATCCATGAGTTTCGCGTCGGCATCAGGATACCCAAGCGCGGTGATGTAATTTGATAACGCATCAAGCCACACATACATGACATGCTTTTCATCATTTGGTACAGGCACGCCCCAATCAAAGGATGTGCGTGAAATGGAAAGATCGCGCAGACCACCTTTTACAAAGGCAACAACTTCGGATCGGGCGCTCGCGGGTTGAATAAAATCTGGATTATCATCGTAAAATTTTAAGAGCCTGTCTTCCCATTTGGATAGATTGAAAAAGTAACTTTCTTCCTCCATCCATTCCACTGGTGCGCATGTTGGTGCACATTTAGCGCCATCCTTTTCAATAAGTTCATCCTCGTTATAATAGGCTTCGTCGCGCACCGCGTACCAACCCGAATAACTGTCTTTATAGATTGTGTCTGCATCCGCTAATTTTTGCCAAAATGCTTGCGCGCCTTTTTTGTGGCGATCCTCAGTTGTGCGAATGAAATCATCATTTGAGATGTTTAAAAGTGGCAAAATATCTTTGAAATCTTGCGCATGTTTGTCGCATAATTCGATGGGCGTTATGCCTTGATCGCGCGCCGTTTGAAATATTTTGATCCCATGTTCGTCTGTGCCCGTGAGGAAACGCACGTCATAGCCATCCAGGCGCTTAAAGCGCGCTAAGACATCGGCGGCAATAGATGTATAAGCATGACCTAAATGCGGCGCACCGTTCACGTAATAAATGGGTGTGGTGATGTAGAATTTTTTATCGTCCATTAGATCGTTCATGGGGTTTATTTATACAGCGCCCGCATAGATTGTAAACGCTTCTCTCACGATCTGGCGCTTATCTAAATACCGTGTGCGCGCAACCTCAAACAATTCTTTGATACCATCAATCGCTGTCAATAATTTTGTGTTTTGAGCATCTTGTAATAATTTCGTGTACAAAGTGTGGTGCACGATGTCTTCAAGCAACTGCATAGAATCCAAATTACCAGGCGTGGCCGTGCCCCAGCTTTCCGAAAAACCTTGGACTTCGTTCATGTCTTTTGATGCCATTAAAGTGTGGATTTTTGTGACGGCTTCAACCACATCATCTTCGAGTAATTGGGTCATCGCCCCTATTCCACCGCGTGATAATCCCAAAATAAGATTTTGAATGGCAGGCTCCAAATTTTTCAATTCTGGGTTTTGCGCCATAAGCGTTTCTTTTGGCAGAGCATTGAATGTGATCACTTGAGCGCGCGATCTTATGGTCGGCAATAATTGCGCAGGGCGATTGGCAATCAGTATTAAAAGAGCGCCATTGGGTGGTTCTTCAAGGGTTTTTAAAAATGCGTTTTGGGCTTCGATGTTAAGCGTATCGGCCTCATCCACGATGACTATACGGTGACCTGTTTCCACGGATTTAAGCGTGAAAAAATGATTGGCGTCGCGCACAGATTTGATAACAATTTCACTGGCAAGTTCATTCTTTTTGTCCTTATTAAGACGGCGAATGGTTTTTAAATCAGGATGAGACTCGCGTTCAATGCGCGATATAATTGGATCAGTACGTTCAATGGATAAGTTATCATAGGGCGATTGTTTTTGAGCCGATAAAAGTGCCCGTGATAAACGCAATGCAAAACTATATTTACCGCGTCCTTTATCACCCGCAAATATCAAAGCATGCGGAAGGCGGTCATTGTTCAACAGCTGTACAATTTGCGTTTCAATATCATCATAACCAATAATTTCAAGCGCGTACGTTAAGTCAGCATGAGAATTAGGTGTTGAAGCTTCGCTAACCTCTTCATCATCTATGACTTCACCGTCACCAAATAAATTGCTCATGATGGAATGATTTGTTCAAGTTTTTGCGCGACCTGTTCATGTACTTTTTCGGGTGTGTTATTGGCATCAATCATGTGAATTCGTACTTTATTTTGCTTTGCAATCTCATTGTACCCAATACGTAATTTTTCGTGGAACGATATATCCAATGACTCAATCGCATCGGCTTCACCGCGATTTGTCGCGCGTTTCATTGCCTCACTCACATCCATATCAAGTAAGAACGTGATGTCAGGTTGAATATCATTAAGCGCGTCTTTGTGTATGGCTTTGAGCACGTTTAAATCCACGCCCATGCCATATCCTTGATAAGCCAATGTCGAGTCAAAAAAGCGATCACAAATTATAGTTTTCTTATTTTTTAATGCTGGATCAATCACTTTGATGACATGTTCGGCACGTGCCGCCGTAACAATTAGGGCGCGCGATATAGGTTCCCATTTAAGATCATGGCGATGTTGGAATAAATTGCGCAACGCCTCGGCCTCTGTGCACCCCCCTGGTTCGCGCGTGACCAACACATCCGTATCATGACGGCGCAGATATTCCGAAAGCATCGCAATTTGGGTTGTTTTCCCCGTCCCTTCACCGCCCTCAAAGGTAATAAAAAGCCCTGAGAAAGCATTTTGATTGGACATTATTGGCCAAATACCAAATATCTTAAATTATCCCCAATATGATCCATGAAGCCTGCTTTTTCAACGGATTGAAGCGCAACAAGATTTTGTGAGGCGATGACCTTATCGCCATTAGATACTTCCAATTTCGCCACAACATCACCTTGTTTAATGGGCGCTTTTAGCGGTTTTTTACCCTTAACAGTGTAAGTCAGTTTTGGCGCTTGTGATCCCGTTTCAACCGTCATTTTTAGCGGTTTTATCGCGCCAATGTTAACTCTATTGGACGTACCATAGAGTACATCAATTTGTGTGAGCGTGGCATTAGCAGGCGCAAGCTCTTTGTTCTTAAAGTTACGATATGCCCAATCCATGACTTGTGGCCCTTGACGATATCGATCCATCAAGGATTCCCAACCATTCATCACGAACAAAACACGGCGATCACCGCGCACACCAGAACCAATCAAGCCGTAGCCAGCATCCTCAGTATGGCCTGTTTTAACACCATCACTACCCGCACTGCGTCCCAATAATGGATTGCGGTTGCCTTGTTTAATACCATGATATTCGTACTCCATGACGGCATAGCGTGCGTATTCTTCAGGATAGTTTTCAATTAAATAGCGTGACATCAATGCTAAGTCGGCTGCGGTAGAGTAATGATTTTCATCAGGCCAGCCCGTGGCGTTCATGAAGTTTGAATTTTTCATTCCAATCTCGCGCGCCTTTTTATTCAGGCGCTCGGCAAACGCATCTTCGCTTCCCGATATACCTTCGGCCAATACGATACACGCATCATTACCCGATTGAATAACCACACCGTTTAACAAATCATCAACGCTAATATCATTGCCAAGCTCGACAAACATTTTTGATCCACCTTTTGACCATGCGGCCTCGGACACAGGCATCATAGTTTCAAGCGTGATCTCGCCATTGCGGATCGCATCGTAGACCACGATAGAGGTAAGCACTTTTGACATTGAGCTTGTGGGCATTCGTTCATCGGCATTTTGCGCCCATAAAACGGTTCCCGTTTCCAAATCAATGACCATGCCTTGTTTGGCTGTGACATCTAAGGACGCGGCTTGTGCCACAACTGGCAAAGCGAAGATAAAAAGAATCAAGGTAAGTAATTTTTGCATACTCATATACAACGACTCTCGTGCGCATAGATCAAGAGGCTAGATAAAATAAATCTAGTTTTATTTAAAGCCCTTCAACCACCAAGATAGGCGTATTGCCTGTGGCGGCTTGCACTTTGCCAAGTGTGGTATCGGCAGCGGGCACATCTTGGAATGGCCCGAGGCGCACGCGGTAGAGCAAATTCCCATTGACCATGGTTTCACTAACATTAGCGTTGCCGAATGCACTCAACTTATTTTGCAAGGCAAGCGCGTTGTTATAATTGCCAAATGCCCCCGTTTGTACATAAATACCCGTGGGTTGTATGGGCACTTTTGTGACCACAGGATCGGGATATGTCACGTCATTTTTCACATGAACATCAACATCTGGTTTTGGTGGAATATTTTGTATGACGGGGTCATTAGATGCGACCTGTACGGGCGGTCTTATGCCACCAAAATGTGGCGGTAATTGTCCCGTTTCATTCAAAACGCGCGCTGTGCCACGTGTGTCTATACCGCGCTTGGCGGCCTCGGCGACAATGCGACTTTCTTCTTCTAGTAATTGAATTTTAACGCGTGCCGTGCCTGCCCCTTTCATACCGATTAGTTCGGCGGCTTTATCAGAGAGGTCAATAATACGTCCTTTGCTAAATGGCCCGCGATCATTGACGCGCACCACAAGGGATCGACCATTTTCTAAGTTGGTAACACGCACGAAAGATGGCATTTGCAGTGTGCGATGCGCGGCCGTTAGTTCATAACGATCAAAGCGTTCACCAGAGGCTGTGCTTTTGCCATGAAATCCAGGGCCATACCAACTCGCAATGCCAGATTCTTCGTACGTGTAGCGTTCCACAGGCGTGTAAGTGCGCCCTGCTATTTGATACGGATTGCCGACTTTAAATGTGCCCGATGATTGCGTGGGTGTTCTATCCGATGAAGGAAGTTTTTTGGCCATGTCGACAGCCAATTGTCCTTGCGCACATGCTGTTAATGTAATGAATGCCAACAAGGCGAGACTTTTAATCATTGAGACCTCCTTCAACGCGATCGTTTTGACCAAGCACAATCAAATCAGACAAGCGTCCAACAGAGCTTGCAAAATAAGTTGATTTGTTCCAATCCATGATGACTTTATAATTCTTTGTGACAAGATATTTAGGCCCTGCAATGCCATCGGGCGCGACAAGCCATAACTTTTCATCACCCCTTACGTTAAACGGACGACCACCATTGGGGGTAAACCCGAGGCGTTGCCAACTGGAATAACTACGTTCTTGACCTGCATCCAAACCGACAAACCCTTCGCCCAAAGTGCCATTGAGCGCCACGCGCGTACCCCATGGCATGGAATTGTCCCACCCCACGGTGCGTAAATAATTGGCGGCAGAGGCAAACACATCAGGAAGCGTGCCCCATATATCGCGGCGTCCATCATTATTGGCATCTTGCGCATAAGCGAGAAAGGACGTTGGCATAAATTGTGATTGTCCCATTGCGCCCGCCCATGATCCGCGGAGTTTACGAGGCTCAATATCACCAGCCTCTAATATAGTCATAGCGGCAAAGAGTTCTTTTTTAAAAAATTCGGCACGGCGACCTTCGTAAGCCAATGTAGAGAGCGTTGATAACACGCCCCAATCGCCCGTGTACCCACCATAACTTGTCTCTATGCCCCAAAGCGCCACAATAATTTCGGCGGGCACGCCATACTTACTCTCGACAGGTTTTAACGCGCTGTAATGCGCCCGATATTTCTCTTGGCCTGTGGAAACACGGTTATGATCAATCACTTTATTGTAATAATCTACAAAGCTCATGCGTCCTTCAGGTTGCTTGCGATCAAGCTCTATCACTTTTGGCAAATAGGTGGCATCGGCTAAAAATACATTAATGGTTTGCTCTTTAAAGCCTTTACCACGCGCCTCGGCGACTGTGTTTTGTTTCCAATTGTTAAACCCAGACCCATCGGCCAAAGCCATGGAAGGCATAACGAGAGAGATTAGCGCGATCATAAGTAATTTTTTCATAGGTCACAGTGTGCCCGACATCTATATGCTCCGTAAAGTGAGAAACAAATGTGAACGAAATCTTATCCCCATATTGAATATTGTAAAAATTAATTGTACTATTTCGAATGGATCAAAATACATATCAAACACGCACCAACCAAGTCACCGATAAAACACTTCCTGCTTTTTGTATTATATTTGCCATTTTCGTGGGCGGACTAATACTTAACACGACGCTAGGAACAAAGATTGTTGATATTGGTGGTTTTTATATGCCTGCAGGTATATTTTTATGGAGCTTAACATTTCCTCTTACCGATATTATTGCTGAAACTTATGGACGAAAATACGCACTTTACACAGTTATTGGAGGGTTATCTATACTCCTATTATCTATTGTGATGATACAATTTGCTTTGTGGTTACCTGCCGCGCCTTTTTGGAAAAACGAAGAGGCTTATAACACCATAATGAATGCCAATTTTAGAATTATGCTCGCTCAAATTGCTAGCTTCGTGGTGACTCAGACCGCCGATATTTATATTTTTAGCTGGATACGTGGCAAGACAAATGGCCGTTTCTTGTGGCTGCGTAATAATGTATCAACCTTTACCTCACAATTATTGGCCAACTGCATATTCTTAAGTATAGCCTTCATGGGCACTATGCCCTTTGAAACATGGTTGACATTATTTGTAACAAACTTAGTTGGGCGCATTATACTTGCTTTGTTTGATACCCCGCTTGTTTATGCTGGCGTCGCTCTCGTTAGAAAAGCTCATCCTAGCCTCAAAGAAAAAGGCGTTTAATGTTAAACATCGTCTTTTCTAATTTTCTTTTTGGCGATGTCAATGGGTTCGACCTTGCGCCCCAATCGTTCTTGGGCATAAATTTTGGCAAACTCAGCGCCTAGAAATAAGATCATGCATGAGTAAAACACCCATATCATAAGAAGCACTATTGAGCCCGCTGCGCCAAAGCCCGATTGCGGCTGCGCCGCGGCGAAATAAAACCCCAATAAATACTCGCCGATGAGAAAGAATATGGTTGAAACCACACCGCCCATAAATGCGTCACGTTTATGAACTTTGGCATCGGGTAGAATTTTAAAGATCAAAGCAAACAGCAAACTAATGGTGAAAAACGAGAATAAGAAATGAACGAGCGATATCATGATCACGAATTCGGGTGAAAATTTTGATGTCAGCCATGCGCTCAATGCCGCCAAAATAGCCGAGGCTGATAAGGATATTAGCAATAAAAACCCAATGATAAGAACAAGACCAAATGATGTAAGGCGCGCCTTAACAAACAACCACAATGGCGCTGATTTTTTAATGTCCACTTCCCACACGCGGTTAAGAGAGCGCTGTAATTGCGCGAACAGTCCCGTTGACCCGAACACCAATGTGGCAATACCCGCCACCATGGGCCACAGCCCCCTATCCTCAAGCTTTGTATTGATGATCATCTCATTGACACTTTGTGCGGTTTGTACGCCCCATAAATCGCGCATATAATTCATCATCATGGATTCAACATCTTGTTGATCAAGAAAAAAAGCGGCAATGGTCATTGCAACAATCATGAGACCTGGGAGCGCGAATATGGCGTAATACCCCGCCGCGGCGCTTTGCGTAAATGGATCGTCAGCGAACCAGCTTTTAAATGCTTTTTTGAAAGTACCAAACATAAGGGTTATATTAATCTTGTTTTCAAAAATACGCCAAAACAAAAAAATCTTTTCTAGATGTGATGCGTATAGACTAGAGTAAGACAATTCACGAAAGGAAATTTATAACATGAATAAGTTTACAAAAATTAGTGCACTTAGCGCATTGGCGCTGGCCATTGCCACCCCTGCTTTTGCTGAGGGTCCTGAAGGGGCACCTCCGCACGAGAGAGACCCTGCCAAAATGATCGAAAGACTTGATGTTGATGCCAATGGCACATTGTCAAAGCCTGAGTTCATGGCCAAGGGCGCAAAAATGTTTGAAAAAATGGATATGAACCATGATGGTGAGTTAAGCGTTGAAGAATTTGAGCAGGCTCATGATAAGATGAGAGCTATGCGCAAAGATAAACGCAGTAAAGCCGCCAACAAGTAAACATTTTAATAAATGACGAAGCAAAATTACAGTGATCTGGAGGACGAAGCATTGATGAAACTCATCAGGCTCAAATCTGATCATGCGGCTTTTTCCGAGCTGGTAGAGCGTCACGCGAATAAATACAGATCGCTCGCGTATCGCTTTACCAACAACGTTAATGATGCTGAAGATATTGTCCAAGATGCGTTTATCAAATTATGGGCAAACCCCGATGCGTGGGAATCCAACAAAGGCGCAAAATTCACGACTTGGTTTTACCGCGTTGTGTCCAACCAATGCCTTGATTTTAAGCGCAAGAAAAAAGCACGCCCATTTGGGGAACACGAAGAATTTGAAGATAAAGCCGACTCTCAAGATGACGCATTATTTGAAAAACAAAGACTTGAGGCCGTTGATGCCTCTATGCAAACGCTTAATCCTGATATGCAAAAAGCGTTGAATTTAGGATTTTACGAAGGTTTACCAAGAGCCGAGGCCGCAGAGATAATGAACATGAAAATTGATGCGTTTAAATCGTTACTAATACGCTCTAAATCAGCGCTCAAATATGCGGTTGAACAATATTTAGACACGAAAAACAACACCACTTCCACCACAAGGACCCAAAATTATGGCACATGACACCACCGATCAATTACTCAAAAGAAACGCGCTACCCGATAGCCCCGACTTCGCTCGCCATATTATTGAGCAATCAAAAAAGATCACGCACGTGAAGCCCATGCCTGCACGACGTAAATCGTCTTGGTTCGATCAATTTGGTCAATTCATTGATGATTTAACACGTCCCGTTATCCAAAAACCCGTTTATGCATTGGCTGTTGTAGCCGTATTTGCCCTCGCGCTCGGCGTGATGATTGACACAAGCGGTTTGGATATCTTTGGCGCGCAGACCGCGCAATTTGATGACACGGACATGCTATTTTACGAGTTGATGAACGTTTCATAAATAATCTGCTCTTGCGTCTTGCAAAGTTCAAAAAATATGCGTAAAGATATGCCCATTATCAGTGCGGAAGAGTGGCAGAGCGGTTGAATGCACCAGTCTTGAAAACTGGCATAGGGGCAACTCTATCGAGGGTTCGAATCCCTCCTCTTCCGCCATTGATCATTAAGAAACTGCGCGAAGTCTTGGTTGTGCGTTTTGTTTCTTACGAAATTCTGTCAACGGATTAGGCTTTGTATCGTGCGTGATGCGCGTGCTCGCAGGATCAAGTTTATTAATGACGTATTTATCATGACTTAGTAGGCTCATTAAAGACGCGGATGACGACTTAAATCCTTCATGAGTTTCATCTCCGCCAAACATAATTTTAATGTAGGCTTGGATATCAGATAAACGCGGTGGTGGCATTCTTCGATAATTTAATTGATAAGACAAAAGCAACATATTGGCATTAATGCCATCTTGAACATCACCTTTCTCGTTAAGTAAGGGCGCTGCATAATTAAACGGAATTTTTGTGCCTCCATTGTTAATGAACCGTGAAGCGCGTTCTTCATTGCAAATGCCATCAACAACTTGATTAGAAATGCTGGGGTCTTTGATTTCAGTGAATATACCACGAATTTCATTAAACGCTTTATCAGGATTCATAAAGGGGTACATTAATCGGTGACGTTCAATGAGCGCTCTTTTTCTTTTGTGCATCATCATTTTACCTAGACCAAAAATATTTTCACTTCTTAGTATATCAGGATGTGTTGCATTGTAAGCCAATAGGCCAATGCCAATATCTGGAAAATATATTGCCACTGAAATACCCCAAACTTTCATTTTTTTAGGGTCATCAAGATTTTCACCACCAACAAACACGATATGTTGTTGTTTTTCTTGTACACTTATTGATATGTGTTTAAGCCATAATTCGTATGGCTCAATAACGCTTGGATCTTTAAATCTCTCTAAATAAATCTCATTATACGCTTTATCTAACGCCTGAACATGTATTGGATTTTTAGGATCAATTTCAATGATGTCATACGGACATGCTGCGCGGATCATAGTCATTACGCGGGCTCCTTAATAAATTTAATAGAGTGCTCAAGGGTGATATTGGCAGGGTTGGTGGTTTGCGTTTCATGGCGCGCCACTTCAAACACGACCTCATCAATTTCAAAACGCGTGACCGTTGTGCCGATGCGGTGAAGCTCGTCTTCTTGCTCGCGTTCGGCAGTTTCAAGACCTGATAGCGACGGAAGATAAAGCGCGCTACGACCAATCGCAGAATCCATAAAGTCGTGATCATTAATGTGACCACACAACGCGCTCACAACAACGGCAGAACCCATCTCAATCGCTCGTGATGATGCACAGCGCGTCACGCGCTCAGAGCCCATCATGGTCTCTGTGGCAGAAGGCACAAGGATAAGATCAACTTTTTGTTCTTTAAGTTTGGCGGCAATCTCTGGCATTTCAATATCAAGGCAGATCAACACGGCACATTTTTTATTGCCTATATTAAAGATATTAAGCTTTGATCCGCCCGTATAATCATATTCCCAAGGCGTGAGAGCCAATTTATCTTGTAAAAAGCTATCGCCTTCTCTGATGATGGGCGCAGTGTTCATTAATTTTTCGCCATCAATTCGCGGGCAAGTCCCAAGGATGACCGTTTTATCGTCTCTGGATAGCTCTTCTTTTAAAATTGGCCAGCATGTTGTCCAAAATTGTTCGGATAATTCGCGCTCTGTATAAAAATCTTCTGGCTCATTGCTCTTATATTGAACCGCATTGAGCCAAATATACTCTGGGAAAATAACAATGTCCGCACCATTATCCCAACATGAATTGGTACGCGCAATGACGTCATACATTAATTCTTCTAAGGATTCGTGATCCGTTCCAACATCATAAACATGGGAATCTATTGTGATCATTTACGCACCCCTCCTTCGAGGTAAGTTGATTTTGCAAAAGCGAAAACGCTTCGTTAAAAAGTAGGGAAAGTCCCCGGGCTAAAAAACAAATGTTCGCCGTTACATAACCAGCCTTAAGAGATGTTAACTCAAAGGGCGCTTCCTTTGTCTGGAAGCCATGGGCCATTGGCACGTACGTGGCATCTTTATGCCTAAGTTTATACCATAAAGCAATATAAAAATATATAACTTTATGAAAAATATTATGGTCTTGTCTATTTGCTGTTCATTATCTTTAATACAACTCGAAACACAGATAGGAATGTAAAAAAATGTTAAACGGAAAAACAGCAATCATCACAGGCGGTAGCCGCGATATTGGTCGTGCGATCGCCCTTAAACTCGCCAAACAAGGCGCCAATGTTGTGATTAATTATCATAGCAGTCAAAAGGATGCGGATGAAACGTTATCCAAAGTAAAGGCTTTGGGTGCAAGTGGCATCACCGTTAAAGGCGATATGACCGTGGCCAGTGATGTTCAAAATCTTATTGAAAAAGCTACAAAAGAATTTGGAAATGACATTCATATCCTTGTAAATAATGCGGGCGGATTACTCGGACGCAAAACCATCACAGAAATGGATGAGGATTTTTTCAACACAGTTATGCGCCTGAACTTAAACACCACCTTTTTATGCACAAAAGCTGTTGTGCCGCACATGAATAAAGGCGCGTCCATTATCAACATAGCCTCCCAGGCGGGGCGCGATGGCGGTGGTGGTGGTGCAAGTGCCTACGCCACTGCCAAAGGCGCTGTGATGACATTCACCCGTGCTATGGCCAAAGAACTAGGATCAAAAGGCATTCGCGTTAATGCGGTAAACCCTGGTATGATCACCTCGCGTTTCCATGATGATTTCACAAAGGATGAAATCCGCGCCAAAGTCTCCGCCTCAACACCTCTTGGGCGCGAAGGCACCCCACAAGAGGTTGCTGATTTTGTGGCGTATTTGGCCTCCGATGAATCCAGCTTCATTCATGGCGCAAATTATGATATAAATGGTGGATTGCTGTTTTCTTAAACTAAAAATAAGAGAGAAAAACCATGAAATTTATTAACGATCCCAAAGATATAAAAAACACAAATCATAAATATCTTGATATTTTAGGAATGGTATGGGTATCTGTCTTAATTATCTCGGCCTACACAAGTATTAAGACGTTTGATCTTGGTCCCTTCTCGTTCTCTGTAGCCGTTATATTTTACCCAATCACATATATATTTGCCGATCTTTTTACGGAAGTTTACGGGTATAAAAAAACGCGTCGTATTATTTGGACTGGTTTAGGGTGCATGGTTCTAACATCCGTTATTGCCTATTTGTACGCGCTTGTAACACCGAGTGCATCGTTTCAAGATCAAGCCGCGTTTGAGTTAATATTTAAAGCAACGCCTATAGTATTCGTTGGCTACCTAATTGCAAATTTTGTTGGTGAATTTTCAAATTCTTACACACTCGCCAGAATGAAAGTTATTACTAAAGGTAAGCATTTATGGCTTAGATATATAGGCTCAACGTTTGTCGGACAAACGGCTGATAACGGCATTGCTTATACTTGGGCGTGCCTATTGGGTGGTTATTTCCTTGTGGACGAACTACCGAACTTGATCTTTTCTACCGTTCTGTTTTGTACGTTGTGGGAATTTATCGCTATGCCAATAACATATCGTATCACCAACGCCTTAAAAAGAGCCGAAGGTTTAGATATTTACGATAAAGACACAAACTTTAATCCACTCCATATCGACTAATCAATGATGACCCGTATGGCTCATGTTCATGTGGGTACCCCCATGCTCCATCATGCTGTCCATACCGTGAACCATTGATGGGTCAATCTTGATGTTATCACGGTTGCCTTTGTAACGTGCAATCACATCGTTCATGTACGCAATGTCATTGTTTTGATCCTTGATAATGTCACGACACATAAGTTTTAGATATTGATTGTCAGTGGCTTGATTATTGATATAGGCTTTGCACATGTTCACCGCGCCTTGGTGATGAATAATCATGGCTTTTGAAAAACGTACTTCCTCTACCCCTATTTCGCCTTGGATAATAGGCAAAGGCGAACGTTGGAATTTGTATTTTTGTGCCAGCCCTTGGGTTGCCACGATACCTCTCACAGATTGACTATTATTAGTGTTTAACGCATTGATGTGCGCCTCGGATCTATCGAGCATCATAATTTCAAACTTTTGATTACGAATGATGCCTTTGGTGAATCCACGAAACGCGGGATTGTTGGCGTTAGGATGGTTGAGATAATCCGTGGACATCGACAAAGCGCCAGCATGGTGAGGACGCATATTTTTAATATAATTCAAATCGGCTTGTTTGGATTGCGCGGTAACGTCCATAACCCAAGGCGTGGCACCAAGCGATATATCCGCGTTGTAATCAGGCTCAAGCGCAGCGTTTGCATTATTGAACACCCCTAATCCCATTATCATTGTTCCCAATAATGCTGATTTAATAATGCGCATACTGTGCTCCTTTTTTTTCATTGATCTATATACCCCTACGTCACTAAGGTTATAAACGTTACAAAATGTTATTTAACATTATTCTTTTTTTTTATAGTAATCATTGACGAGCCAGACGCCCAACGCTCCCATCACACACGAGACATAAAACACATTCATACCTATATAATAAGACAATAAGCCATATAAAGTAAGGGCTAGCAGTTCACCAAAACATATCGCCATTTCTAGGCCAGTCCCAAAAAGAATGATTTTATCACTGTACTTGTTTCGTGCATGGTCATGTATTCCAGATCGAAACGCAGAATCGTAAATATTGGATACGGTCTTATGTAGACTTTCTGCAATAAAAATCATGAAGGGTGTTTTGGCCAAAAGAATATAAAAACTCATAGCAAAAATGTATGAATACTTTGAAAATTTAATGGTTTTTGCGACACCCAAACGGTCTGTGTAATGTCCCGCAATCAACGAAAATATTTGCTCCGCAACCAACGCTATAGCGATCAAGTAACCCAAAATATCTAATTCACCAACAATGCTGTAAATAAACACTGGAACCATCACGGCTTTTAAAATGATCGTAAGTTGTTGGCCAAAAAGTGGTTTCCACAATTGTTTAAATTCATCGGCAATTAAGGTTTTGTATATCTCCACTGGCTTAATCTTTAAGCCTTTTGACGTTTTGTCCTCAAGCCATAAAAATGGAATAACAGACAATGCTGAAGCAATTGCTACAAAGATTAATACGCTATCAAAACCATGATTGGATAACAAAAACCCCACAGCAACCACGCCAAAAACTGTGCCGAGCGACCCCAAAGCAACACCCATACTAATTTGTTTTGTACGATTGTGATTTTCTTCTATATACAA
>JBBKXB010000048.1:0-19001 GCA_037969255.1 Bdellovibrionales bacterium
CTCACAGTGTCACCAGAATTGGCGGACACAACTTGGATGGTTTGACCTTGGACATTGCGTTCCGAGGCTGATAATCCGCGCAGGCTTTGCGCGCTTTGTTGTAAGGCGCGTTGAATGGATGTGTTGCCCGCAATTTGCGATGGAATGGCTTGTTGGAAGCGATACACGCTGTCTCCATTATCGATGGCCACGAGGCGTAATGCCACGGGCTTGCCGTCAACTTGTGCGCCTTGAATCACGGCGGTGGCCGCTTGTTTACTATTAATGGTTAGGCGCTCAAGATTTTGAGCTTTTTGCTGGCCCCAATTTTGGAATAAGTAATCATCAACAGATTGCCCAGCTTGTTTTTTATCCATATCAAAAATGATGGTTGTGCCACTCGAATCTTGCGCCACAACGGCGTCATTGCTGTTGGCGATTTTAAAGCCTTGCGGAACATCAAATTTGATCCCGAGTTTTGGATGAATGAAGGTTTGTCCATTTATGTAGCCTTGTTCTGTGCCTTCACCATAAGGGATACCATCAATGGCGCGTAGGTAATCGACAGCGCCAGTGCGCGCATTGGCGACTTGCACGCCAGCAGCTTCATTGGCAGTGCGTTGCACACGGGCAGGGGTGGATGGATGTGATGAAAAGAATGCATTACCACTGCCAGCTTTGCCTTCAAGCGCGTCTTGGCGATTTAATTGTTGTAAAAATCCAGCCATGGCTTGAGGTTCATACTGAGCGCGGGCTAAATAACGGATACCTAAACTATCGGCTTCATATTCTTGACCTTGTGAGTATTGTGAAAGGTAGAGATTGGCACCCAAACCTGCCGCTTGTGAGAGGCCTGCTGTGCTTGTGACAGCACCAAGAACTGATAATCCCAACTGAGCCGCAACACTTTGCGAATAACGCGCTGCGCTATGGCGGGCGGTCACATGTCCAATTTCATGCGCGATAACGCCAGCCAGTTCGGCCTCGTCATTTGCCCACGCCAATAATCCGCGTGTGACGTAGACATAGCCACCTGGAAGGGCGAAGGCATTGATTGTTGGCGTATCAAGAACAGTGAATGTGTAATTCACTTCTTGGCGCTCTGTGAACGGCACGATTTTAGTCCCTATAGAGCGAACGTAATTTTGTACGCGTTGATTGTTATAGATGCCATATTCAGCAATTGCTTTTTCATGTTCGCTCGCGCCTATTGATGCTTCTTGCGAGGCAGGCAATAACCCTGTAAATTGTGATTGACCCGTGGCAGGGTTGGTAGAACAAGCCCCCAACAACAATGTGGAAGAAAGCAGTGCGACAACAAGATGGCGTTTAATCATAAAATTGGTTTCCTTTGTTTACTCCTATGCATATGTGGCATGTTTAGTTCCATTTCAATGGTTAATGCCCAAGGATTTAACAGTGTGATCATTGGCGAGAACAAAGAAGGCATATTTGAAGGCCTTAAAAATCGCGGTACTTTTGTGGTACGCGCCATATCCGATCCGCTGACATTCATTCTTGATAATAACGAAGTGGTGCATTTGTCTGAAGTTGATTTACCCATTTATCCTGGGGAAGTGAGCAATCCATTTGGCGTTTTGGCATTACAACGCATGAAAGCGCTATATTTGGGGCAAAAAATAACTTTGTATCAAACACGAAATAGCGACAAGGGTCGCACCAATGCCTTTGGGCAATCTCTTGGACACATAGTAAAGCGGGAGGGTGATGATGTTGTCTGGGCGCAAGGTGTATTGGTGGAAGAGGGACTTATGCGCTCCCTTGCCAGTGTATCAAATCACAATATGACGGAGCTCTTGCTAAAAAGAGAAGTCAAAGCACGGACGGACAAAAAAGGTCTGTGGGAAACCGCCAAATGGGACGTCAAAACGCCTGATACTGTCATGCCATATGTTGGCACCATTCAAGTTGTTGAAGGTGTGGTCAATACAACAGCGAGTAAGGGCAACTTGATCTTTTTGAATTTTGGAATTGATTGGAAAGAAGATTTCACAATTGTGATCGAATCCGATGTACGTCGTGCGTTGAATAAAGACGGGGTTAATCCATTGGGATTGTCAGGACAGTTGGTACAAGTACGCGGTTATGTTGAAGATCGTTATGGGCCGTCAATCACATTGAGCGCGGGCGAAAACCTACAGATTTCAAAAGAGAGATAATCCAGATGTAACAAAGCCCGCATTGAGACGCGGGCTTGGAAACCAGTAAATTAGATTATTTTAAGGTCTAAGTACGCATGTTGCAGCCACAATTGCTGCAGTTAAATTGCGTTCAGAAGCTAGAGCTACACCTCGACGTGTTGAACCCATCTCTTTTGAAGCGTTATTTTTCATTGTATACATCATTTTTCTGTACCTCTTATACCTTTACTTGCACGTGACCTTCATTAATATCCAGTTCGAATGCTTTATATAACTTAGTATGACCCATTTTTGCAAGTTCGTCAAGAATTTCCCGTAATCCCAATGATTTAATTAATTCATAGGAAATTAAGCACATTATATACAATATTGATTCTTGTTTTTCCATGTGAAGCCTTGAAAACTGGTCGTTTGGCAGATTTGCATTGGGCCTCTTAATCCCCTCGTATTCCTGCCTTGCTTCCTCTAAACCCATGGCTAAATAGAGCAACATGCGTGATTTTGGTGAAGTTTGCCCCGCGGGGAGGCCTATAAAGAGTGTGTTTGTCTCGGGTGAAAACGTAAATTCGGTTTGCCCCTTAAGGATTTTGATTTTTGTGCCATTTTTTAATGACTTATCCACAAGTTCTTTGCCTGTAGGGACACGCATAAGGATATCCAACAATTTTTTGAGAATCGCGTCCTCAGTTTCGTGACGAAACGGGCTATTGCTATCGCTAGATTTGGATAACGCTTTGAGTTTGGCGAGAGGATCAGGCGCTGACATAGTAATCCTCGGCGGTGCGCGTTTCAAAGTAATGCGTCATGTCGGATAATAATAATTGTAAATCGGAAAAATCAATCTCTCCACTCGTATTCACGCTAATCACCGCCGTCATCAATCCGCCTGCGTAATACATTGTGGTTTTAACGATATAGGCGTCTTGGACGGCATCGAATTCAATGGCGGGTTTTAAGTGATGAGCATTTAGTTCTTGGCGTTGCGCATCGGGCAATGAGCTCATAAAGGGTAAAGATGATGGGTCACGCACAACGTATATATCGCCATCCTCACTTTTTACATTGCTGAAAAAGAAATCGAGATAATTGAGGATGTTGTCCTCACGAAGCGCTATCGGCGCGCGTTTATTCACATTGTATATAGGATCGGCCGCACCAGACAGGTAATAAAAATTATCACCATCGGCTAAAAAATCCATTCTAAAGGACGGCATGGCGGCATAATTAGTGATGCGGTACAGCATAAAATTTTTACAAAAATCAAGAGCTTGGCATTTGACTTCAGTGGAAATTTCGGGGAAAAGACCGCGATCGACTTCGGTTGCGATATGTTCAAGAACATGACGTGCCGCCGATTTATCCAATCGTTGCCAATTTACCTTATGAACCGTGGGTTTATCGCGAAACATGTGTTGGTATTAAATCCCCTTTTATAATTAACGCATTATAGCATGATTTGGATACAAATCGAATCCATTATTTATGAATATAGGGCAATCTTAACAATAAGAAAAGTTTAGGACTGTTCTGGATTGGACAGGCTTTGACGCCATTTGCGTGCACCGGGCAATCCATTATACAGCCCCATCATGTGACGGAACACTGATTTACGGGGCGCGCCCGTGGCTTTTTCCTCGCGAAGAGCATAGATTTCCATGGCTTCAACGGTAGCTTCGCGAACAAGCGGGGCGGTTTCGCCGTAAAATTTGTGCTCAATCTCATGTAAAAAACATGGGTTTTGATAAGCTTCGCGCCCAATCATCACACCATCTAGATGCTTTAAAGCGTTTTCAATTTTATCCAAGGTGTTCATTTCACCATTGATCAAGATTTTCAAGTCGGGAAATTGCTGTTTAAGGCGATACACACGCTCATAATTTAAAGGTGGTTTCGTCCGATTCTCTTTAGGGGATAGTCCTTTAAGAATGGCTTTGCGGGCATGAACAATAAATAACGGGCAACCAGCCTCGGCCACAGTGCCAATAAAATCAGTTAAAAACTGTTCCTCATCACTATCATCAACGCCAATACGACATTTTATGGTGGCGGGAATAGAGGCGGGGAGGACGTCTTGCATTGCGGTGATGCATGTCGCAACTGTTTTGGGGTCACTCATCAGACATGCCCCAAATGCACCTTTTTGTACGCGTTCTGATGGGCATCCGCAATTAATATTGACCTCGTCATACCCCCAATCACTAGCAATTTTAGAAGCTTTAGCCAGTAATTCTGGTTCCGATCCACCGAGTTGTAAAGCAAGCGGGTGTTCACTTTCGTCAAACCGCAAGAATCGTGTCCGATCCCCATGAATAATGGCATTGGCGTGAATCATTTCAGTGGTCATACCAATATTGGGCGAGAGCAGGCGATGAAAATAGCGACAATGACGATCTGTCCAATCCATCATGGGGGCAATTCTGATATCGGGCTTATTATCGGGAAAAGAGGGATTATCCCCTTGTGATACGTCACTGTTGTTTGATATAAATTGTGTCATGCGTTTTTTAACCTCACTTGTCTTTAGTCTATCTATCCTGATTGTGTCCAGTTTTTCTGGTGCACTAGCCAACGAAGCTTTGCCAATGACGGGGCGTGATACGGGGTTGTCTTTACCACGTTATGCCTCGATTAAATCAAACGAAGTGTTTGTGCGCGCAGGCCCAGGACAACGTTATCCGATTAAATTTATCTATCAACGTGAAGGTTTACCCATTCAAGTCACCAAAGAGTTTGATGGCTGGCGTAAAGTTATAGATGCACGCGGCAATGAAGGCTGGGTGCATAACACTCTTATTTCAGGACGTAAAACGGCACTTGTGGCCATTGATCAAGCGCCTTTAAAACGTAAACCTAAGGAAAACTCGCTCCTTAGTGCCAAGTTATCGAAAGACGTGATCGTTGAGCTCGACGAATGCGTAGAGGGTTACTGTGAGGCTGAAACAGGCAGTTTCAAAGGGTTTATAGCCCAAAACGCACTTTGGGGCATCGAATCTGTGGATAGCCAATAGATTCTGTCTAAAGAATCATTTTGAAAAACGAGCAAATCACTTTACCTTAGTAGATGTCATTGATTCTAAAGGATTTTTTCTTGAATCTATTTTTGAATCAAAAAAGGCATACAAATGAGTCTGGAGTTGAGCCAGACCGCTTTTCAAAAATAGTCACATTGGTGATTAAAAAAAAATAAAAGGGTTTAGGTTTTAAAATGGGGTTTACTGAAGGCGTCATCAGACAAAAAGTCGAACAGCCATATAATATTGAGGTTATGATCGAGCGTGGCCTAATTGGTCTCTCTGCCGTGCCACGTGGCGGGATTGATATGCTTAGGCTGGCGCAAATCAGCGCAGGCGCTGTGTGCGAACTCTCTATGGATTGCGTTGAAGATCCTTCGGAATTTTGGGTGTCGCAAATGAATAATCTTTGGAAAACCGTTGGGCTTGATACCACGGATCGCGATTTGGCGATTGATCGCATGGAAGCGGGCGAGACAAAATTATTTGATTTCCTTGATCCGCGCACATTGGATAGAGAAGTTGAATCGGGGCGCATGCTCCTGCGTAACATTCATATTGAAAGCCGTGTGGCGAGTGAATATATCATCGCGCCTTTGCATGATTTTATGGTGATGTTTGTGATGTCAGCCACGCGCACCACGCATGATCGCTCTAATTTATGCCTGTTCATTGAAAACACAGCGCAAAAAGCCTTGGCTTATGAATTGGCCACCCAAGAATTATGCGATTTGTTAATTGAGACAAAACTGGTGGCGCATGGCTGGTCATTGGGTGACGCTATATGCGCACTTGCAGGCGCGGCGGCGCAAAGATTGGCGATTAAACGCGCCAGCAAAAACTGGTCGTGGGAATGTGAATATCAAGTGATTGCCGATGTGATGATGCGTGAAGCTTTGTCTCTTGGCGTTCCATCAACATCCTCTTGGGAATTTGGTATGGCGGCCAATGATAGCCGTCCTAATCCCCCAATCGCGCTTATTAAAGCGGTTGAAGGCTCGTGCCTCGTGTTTCTCGATTTAATTAATATCATTGATTTTGAAACGCAATCTATTGTTTTGGCTAAAGCGGCAGGGCGTATGCTCGCGCTCGCCTCAACGGGGGACGACCCAGAGATCGAAGCGCATATCGCCAAACCTCTTGCCTGTCATGCTATGGCGGAAACGTTGCGCAGCTTTATATAGACATAACGCCGATAATTTGGTATAATTTTTTTATGAATATAAGATCAATTTTTGTAGCGTTTTCCGCCATTTCTTTGGCCGCGTGTAGTCCACAACAGGACGCTGAGCCAAAAGAAAAGATCGAAACAACACAAACGCCTCCTAGAATGTCGGCGGGTGATATTGCCGCGCATATGGCCGGTGATCAATTTGAGCAACGCGACCTCAACGGCACGGGCAAACGCACGACTTATACCAGTCCAGATGAAAAAATTCAGTACTCAGATTCTCAAGGAAAATACATTCCTCCAAAGCCTCGAAAGTAATAAAAAAAGCCCCGCAATAAATGCAGGACTTTAAAAATTATATTAAATTAAAAATTAGTTTTGTTCAGCTTCGTCTTGAAGTTCATCAATTTCAGCGTTGATTTCATCGCCAGCTTCTTCGAGGCTGTCGATATCATCGCTTTCACCGCGTTCATCAGCCATTTCGTCAGCTTCATATTGAATTTCATCTTTAGCATCTTCATAAGCCGCTTCGATTGCGTTACCAGCGTCTTGCGCTTCTTGCTCTACATTGATTGTCAACGCATTACCATCTGTGGCATCTTTTTTTCCGCCAGCCATTGAAACGGCGAGGGCGCCTACTAAAATTACGGCCAATACACCAATAACTACTCTATTATCCATTTGAAAAACTCCTTCTTTCAATTTTTTGTTGTGCTTCATTTTTAAAACACACCACAATGGAATAAGTTCATTATTATTTCTTGTCAATAAATACGCGACAAGACTCGCCTTTATTGATCAGTTTTGCTACATAAAAAGACATGAGCGAAAACAAAGCAAAAGATAATTCTACATTTGAGCCTAAGTCATCCTATACGCGCGAGGAACTGCTCGCATGCGGGCATGGTCAATTGTTCCCAAGCGGACTTCCAAAATTGCCATTGCCACCCATGTTGATGTTTGATCGCATCACAAAAGTGAATGCGGATGGCGGATCACATGGCAAAGGCGAACTTATTGCTGAATTTGATATCAAACCTGATTTATGGTTCTTTGGCTGTCATTTTGAAGGTGATCCCGTTATGCCAGGCTGTTTAGGTCTTGATGCCTTGTGGCAATTGACGGGCTTTTTCCTAGGGTGGAGCGGGGCGTCTGGTTCTGGTCGTGCGCTTGGTCTGGGCGAATTGAAATTCACAGAGCAAATATTACCAACAACAAAGCTAGTGACCTATAAGCTTGATTTCAAACGCGTGATTAATCGTCGTTTGGTGCTGGGTATTGCCGATGGGCAAGTGCTTGCCGATGGTAAAGTGATTTATGAGGCTACAGACCTTAAGGTCGGGTTATTTAATAACGAAACTTGATAAAATTCAGATAATAAAACGCGCCGTATACGGGTTTCGTATCGACGCGGGATAATTGGCTTAACAAAACCTTAGATCATTTTGGTCGCTTGCCTGATTCTTTATCTCTAAGACCATAACGCTCAGGATTAAATAGACAGTCACGAATACCACCAGGTTTAGCAACTGTGAGCCACTTCCAAGTTTTCTTCGCAACTTCCTTGAAGCCTGTGGTTGGTCTGTTCGTATTATTATTCATGTAAACCCTTTCAAAGATTATGAAATTAATGATGGTTTATATATAGTGCGTTTTAATAAGAGCGCAAGAAAATAATAAAAAAAATGAAAAATATAATATTTTATGTGGGTAATCATAATGCACATTATCCCGACAAGAATGGTGACAAAGCCAATCAAATGCTTTAAAAACTATACTCATGACAAAACAAAATAGACGTGTGGTTGTAACAGGCATGGGCATTGTGTCTTGTATAGGCAACGATATTGCTAATGTGACCACCAGCCTTAAGAACGGAACATCAGGCATAAGCTTTGCTCCAGAGTATAAAGAGCGCGGTTTTCGCTCTCAGGTACATGGCAAACCTGATATTAATATAGAAGAGCATGTGGATCGCCGTGCGATGCGCTTTATGGGTGATGGTGCGGCCTTTGGCTATGTCGCCATGAAACAAGCCATTGAGGATTCTGGTTTAACCGAAGAACAAATATCCAACCCGCGCACAGGCATTATTGTTGGCTCTGGTGGGGCAAGCACAAGCAATTTGTTACTCGCCAACGCGACCATGGAAGAAACAGGATCCACCAAACGTATTGGCCCATTCCAAGTGCCGCGTTGTATGTCATCGACATTGTCGGCTTGCTTGGCAACATCTTTCAAAATAAAAGGTGTGAATTATTCGATCACGTCAGCCTGCTCAACATCAGCGCATTGCATTGGTAACGCGGTTGAAACCATTCAAATGGACAAGCAAGATATTGTGTTTGCGGGTGGCGGTGAAGAATTACATTGGTCATTGTCGTGTCTTTTTGATGCGATGGGTGCGATGTCTTCAAAATACAATGACACGCCATCAACAGCCAGTCGTGCTTATGACGCCAATCGTGATGGATTTGTGATTGCGGGCGGGGGCGGCATGCTGGTCTTGGAAGAGTTAGAGCATGCCAAAGCGCGTGGCGCGAAAATATATGCCGAAGTTACAGGTTACGGCGCTACATCTGATGGTGCGGATATGGTGGCACCGAATGGAGAAGGCGCGGTGCGTTGTATGGAACAAGCTTTGGCGACCATCCCAAAAGGATCAAACGTCACTTATATTAACTCACACGGTACATCGACACCCGTTGGTGATGGCGTTGAAATTAAAGCCATTAAAGAAGTGTTTTCTAAGCGAAATCAAGATGTTCCTGACATATCTTCAACCAAAAGCTTAACTGGACATTCACTTGGCGCGACAGGCGTGCAAGAGGCGATTTATTCCATGATCATGATGCGTGATAATTTTACCTGCGCCAGTGCTCATATCGAAGAATTGGATGAGATGGCTAAAGATGTGCCTATCGTCATGAAACGCAAAGATAACGTGACGCACGAAACGGTTATTTCCAACAGCTTTGGTTTTGGTGGAACAAATGCAACATTGGCGCTTAGCGCTTACAAAGAATAAAAAGGATAAAAAACATTATGAGCGGAATTATGAAGGGTAAGCGCGGACTTATCATGGGGGTGGCTAATGACCATTCTATCGCATGGGGCATTGCCAAAAAATTACATGAAGAGGGTGCTCAATTGGCGTTCACTTATCAAGGCGATGCGCTTCGTAAACGTCTTGTGCCACTGGCGGAAAAAGTCAATTCAGACCTTCTCATTCCGTGTGATGTGTCCATCGATAACAACATTGAAAAAGCATTTAAAACGCTTAGTGATAAATGGGAAAGCATTGATTTTATCGTGCATGCGATTGCATATGCCAACAAAGACGAACTTACGGGGCGTTTTATTGACACGTCTTTAGAGGGGTTTCACACAGCCATGCATATAAGCTGTTATAGCTTTATTTCCGTGATGCGCCGTGCCGAAAAACTTATGCCCAATGGGGGCGCAGCGCTCACATTGTCTTATATCGGTGCTCAACGCGTAATCCCGAATTACAACGTGATGGGCGTGGCTAAAGCGGCGCTTGAGGCCTCCACACGCTATATGGCGGCTGACTTGGCTCAGAACAAAATCCGTGTGAATGCAATCTCCGCAGGGCCAATGCGTACGCTTGCTGGCGCTGTTATCGGCAGTGCGCGTGACACTTACAAAAAAGCGGATGCGTTGTCACCATTAGGAAACACAAATCTCGAAGATTTAGGTGGGAGCGCGCTGTACTTGCTCTCTGATTTGTCTAAGTCCGTGACGGGCGAAATTCATTTCGTTGATGGTGGTTTCCACGCCGTGGGTATTGGATAGTATCTTCGATATTTTTCATTCTATGGCGTTGTGATTTCACTTATGTATCTTTGATATGATTATTTAAATCACTTTATCACATATAATTTATATAATATTCGGAAAATCATTAAATGAATGAATGATATGGTGAGCACCGTATGAGGCTAACTCTCTTGCTCGAGCATGTGGATGAAGGGAGCACCCTGTAAAACCTAAGCTTTTCATTCTAGCTCTATTTGCGCTTTGCATGTCTGCGTTTGTATTTCCAACCATCAAAGCTTTTCGGGCTGGTGTATTAAATTGTTCGGCCACATGAAGCAACAAATCTGGTTCAGGTTTACCCACATCATTAACATCCTGAAATGAATAAAGCGGAAGATCGGGGTATACACTCCGTAAATTGCTATTTTCTAATTTCAGCAGAGCATTTTTCTTAACGCTATTGGTGGCGATGGCGCATTTAATGTTATTATCAAACAATTGTTTTAATATATATTTTGCGCCTGCAACGTTAAAATGCTCCTTGGGTGCGTTTAATATACGCTGTGCGCCTATATCAATCCAATCACGAGCCACTCTTTGAGCATCAATATGATTGGCAATATCAAGTTTTTTGATAATTTCTATGCAATCAGGCATTGATAAACCTGTGGTTTTATTACCTAGTATATCATGGGTAATATAAACCCTTTGCTTTTCAAGAGCTTTTTGAAAAGCTACTAAGCTGTTTACTTCTGTGTCTATCAATGTTCCGTCAAGATCAAAGATAACCAAATCAAAGCTGCTTAATTCCATAAATATATTAGTATGGAAAATCTTTGTAATCGTCAATGACAATGTGTGCGCCTGCATTTTTTAGGTCTTTTATGGCTTTGATTTTATCGTGGCTACATCCTACAAAACCAATGCAAGTCATACCCGCCGATATTGCCGCCGTGACACCAGTGGGGCTGTCCTCAATTACCCAGCAATCGGATGGTTCAACATCAAATTCTTTTGCAACATACAAGAATAAATCGGGTGCGGGTTTTGGGTTAGTAACCAAATCTTTGGTATAAAATTTAAGATCGGGGAAGGTGTTAAAGTAACCGCAGGCTTTTAGCTTTAATTCTGTTAATTCAACCTCACCATTGGTGGCTATAGCGGAGGGCAATTGATTGTAGGTTTTTACAAATGTTTGAAAAGCACCGTCAACGGCAATGGTAGAAGACTTTTGGATCAAAGCAGATTTAAAATTAGCCATGTAAGTTAATTCATCAGTGTCGTTATAATTAGGATAAAGTTTGCGCATGACTTGGAATGCGTACCTCATGCTTTTGGCGGATGTTAAATCGAATACTTCGTCAAAACTTATTTGAATTTTATAGTCTTGGAGCTGATTGTAAAATATCTCTGCATGTAAAACTTCGGTGTCCACAAGCGTGCCATCGCAATCAAAGATTATCAACTTAGGGGGTGGTAAATCAGTCATGGCGGTATGCTATAGAATTTACTCTATCGCGCAATAAAAAAGCCCCGTAAAAAAACGAGGCTTTTCGTAAAAATTAGTAATGTATGCAATTAAGCGGCGTCTTCTTCACCTTCTGGTGTTTCATCAGCGCCAGTTTCTTGGTTGATGTATTTCATAGACAATTTAGTTTTGCCTCTGTCATCAATGCCAACCAATTTAACTTTAACGTCTTGTCCTTCTTCTAAATGATCAGTCACTTTGTTAACACGCTCTGGAACAATCGCAGAGATGTGCAATAGACCGTCTTTACCAGGCATAAAGTTCACGAATGCACCATATTCCATGATTTTAACCACTTTGGCGTCATAGATTGTGCCAACTTCTGGCTCGTCTGTGATGCCTTTGATAATCGCAATCGCTTTATCGGCGCTTTCTTGATCGGAAGATGAAACGCGGATTGTACCATCATCTTCGATGTCAACTTTGGCACCTGATGTTTCACAAATCTCACGGATCACTTTACCGCCCGTACCAATAACCTCGCGGATTTTATCGGTAGGGATTTTAAAGCTTGTGATTTTAGGCGCTGTTGCAGAAAGAGAGTCACGAACGGCAGGTAAAGCCTTGGCCATTTCACCAAGGATATGAATACGTCCGTCTTTGGCTTGCGCCAAGGCTTGCTTCATAATCGCCTCATTAATGGATGTGATTTTGATGTCCATTTGCAAGGCTGTGATACCGTTTTGCGTACCAGCAACTTTGAAATCCATGTCTCCCAAGTGATCTTCATCACCAAGAATATCTGTAAGAACGGCAAACTCTTTACCTTCTTTGATCAAACCCATCGCGATACCAGCCACAGGCGCCTTCACAGGCACACCAGCGTCCATCAATGCAAGGATACCACCACAGACGGTTGCCATAGAGCTTGAGCCGTTAGACTCGGTAACTTCTGATACAACACGAAGTGTGTAAGGGAAGTCATCAAATGATGGCAACACAGGCTTAATCGCGCGCCATGCGAGTTTACCATGACCGATTTCGCGGCGACCTGGACCCATCATACGGCCCGTTTCACCCACTGAATAAGGAGGGAAGTTATAATGAAGCATGAAACGCTCACGGTACTCGCCCGTCAACACATCCATGATTTGCTCGTCTTGACCTGTACCAAGCGTGGTCACACAAATTGCTTGTGTTTCACCGCGTGTGAACAAGGCAGAACCATGTGTGCGATCCAATAATGGCGCTTCACAAACAATCGGACGAACCGTTTTTGTGTCGCGACCATCAATACGGTTGCCCGTTTTGATGATGTCTGTACGAACAACATCGGCCTCAAGTTTCTTGAACGCCGCCATAACATTGCTATCGCCAATATTTTCATCTTCGTTCACATGCTTTTCTTTGGCTTGTGTTTTAAGATCTTTAATTGCATCCGTGCGACTGCCTTTGTCTTTGATGCCGTATGCTTTTTCGATGCCCTTACGGTAATCTTTATCAAGCGCTTTTTCCAAAGCAACGATATGTTTTGGTTTTTCAGCAATATCCCAAGGCTCTTTCGCGCCCATTTCTGCGAGTTCAATGATCATATCGATCACAGGTTGGAATGCTTTCCAGCCTTCCATAACGGCGCCGAGCATAACGTCTTCAGGGAGTTGATCAGCTTGTGATTCAACCATCAACACGCCTTCTTTTGTTCCTGCAACAACGAGATCAAGCTCGCTGTCCTCTAAATCTTGAAGTGTAGGGTTTACAAGATATTCACCATCTTTATACCCCATACGGATACCCGCAATTGGGCCCATAAATGGCACGCCTGATAGGCAAAGCGCCGCAGAGCAACCAATCATCGCAACCATGTCTGGATCATTCACTAAATCATGACTCATCACCGTGGCAACCACTTGAACTTCATTCAAGAAACCTTCAGGAAATAATGGACGGATAGGGCGGTCAATAAGACGTGATGTAAGCGTTTCTTTTTCGCTTGGACGGGCTTCACGTTTCAGGAATGATCCTGGGATACGACCAGCCGCGTAATATTTTTCTTGGTAATGGACAGATAATGGGAAGAAGTCTTGGCCTGGGCGCAAGTCTTTGCTAGCGGTTACAGCACAAAGCACTGTCGTGCCACCAAGTGTTGCCATTACGGCACCATCGGCTTGGCGTGCCACTTTACCAGTTTCTAATACAAGCGTTTCGCCTGCAAATTCCATTTCTTTACGATAAACTTTAAACATTTTTTATGTTTTCCTTTTTTATAAAATTGCATCCACAAAAACGCGTATCGTTCTCATGGATTTGATGTATGTGCGAAGTGGGGGAGTTTAAGTCATGTTATTTAAAAAAATTGTTATTTTTTCGATAGACGGTCAAAGACAGCTATACCGCAGCCTGTCCTTGACGGTCGACCGAGAAAAGATAGCTATAAATATCATGCGCTCAAATCTTTAACCTCGCGGTCTTGGCTCATCTTATGCCAGCTTTGCCATCCATTGTCAAAAGAAAGATTTTAGCTATAGTAAGAGCTATGACTTTGATACTTATGCGCCACGGGCAATCACAATGGAATTTAGAGAATCGCTTTACAGGCTTCCACGATGTGGAACTCACGGAACAAGGCATACAAGAGGCCAAAAAAGCTGGCGCTGATTTAAAAAAATACACATTCGATGCGGTGTTCACATCCACATTGAAACGCGCCAATCACACTGCGCGCCTTGCGTTAACTGAGGCAGGTCAAGAACATATGATCGGTCAAATGTCTATTAGTGATGCTTTGCGTGAACGCGATTATGGCGCTTTGACGGGACTGAATAAGGACGAAACGCGCGATAAATATGGTGACGACCAAGTTCATATTTGGCGTAGATCCTATGACACACCGCCACCAAAAGGCGAGTCGCTCAAGGACGTCGTCGCACGCGTAAAGCCGTACTATGAAACGGTGATCAAGCCCGTTGTTGATGCCAATGAAACGGTGCTTGTGTGCGCCCATGGCAACAGTCTGCGCGCAATGCTCATTATTTTGGGGGAAGAAACACCAGAAACAATTAATGCTCGTGAACTTGCCACGGGCGTACCAATTATCTTGACATAAGTTTGAATCATTCTATATGTTGTTTTTAACAATTTAAGGAACAAACATCATGGATAAAAAAGCTAAATACGCAATTATTTTTGCAATTGCAACTAGTGTGATAATCATTGCTTCTCGTTGGGAAAACTCCGATCATCAATCTTCAAAACAGGCCACAGAGGCCTTTCAAAAAGTGTCTTACAAAGATGGCATGGGTGTGTTGACTCAGATTAAAGAAAACTGCGTAGAAAATAGGGCGGAGCGTAAAATACGTGAAGATCTAGCTGGAAAGCCTAACCGCGCCGCGGATTACTTCTTGTATGCCTGTGATATTAACGGTGAGAAAAAACCAGTAGAAGTTTTTGAAGGTCCATCAAAAACCGTTATTAATGCAAAATCAGAAATTGTCGGAGAGCATTTCCAAGGTTGGAAAAAAGGCCGCATGCAAATTAATTTTAATAATTAAACCTAACATTGAATAGGAAACTTAAGTGCCAACAGCATTCGAATATGTAGTGATAGCCGCACTCTTTGCGACTGGAGGATTTGCGGCTAAAGACTGTGTCAGTGGTGAGTTAAAAAATTATAAATTAGATCGACCATCAAGTTTGCTGACTTTGGCTTTTTTGAATTCAAGCAAGTGCACGTACATTACTCCTACACTTGAAATTGAACGCCCCGGAGAAGGACATATTCATAGTCTTAGATGCAATGACTATTCTGTTCAAGTTGAGCAAAAGTCAGATGTGATGGTGGTTACACCTCTATACATGAAACAGTTTAGTCATGATGTTGGCCTTAAACAACCAATGGCACCCGAGATTAGAACGTTCACAATTAAATATGATAATAGAAACTTGCCTTAACCATATAAGAAAGAAGTCAGACATGAATACATCAAAATTTTTAGGTATAACAAGTGCACTAGCTCTACTGACATCATGCAATATGTCATTTCAATAATCGACCCGAGCCAAAATAATATTGACATAACATAAAAATAGATTACTGTCATTTCTTTAATAAGGAGAATAAACATGGCAACAGCAATTGAAGGTGGTTTATTGTTAGGACTTGCAATACTTGGAGGCATGACGTTGATATCAACCGCAATTCAAACTTGGGATGACATCAACACTGAACCCACCGAGAAAACTAGTTTAGATTTATCAACAAGTATAACTATTTTAGAAAAGCTCAAAGAAAAATGTGTGCCTTTTGAAATTAAACCTAAATCTTGGCAAGGCAGACATGTTCTTTATAATTGTCCAGAAGACGGTATAGAAGCAAACGTGGCTTTCAATAAAATTTCGGCTAGTTGGTTGCATAGGTCTTTCCATCCAGAGCAGCATCACGAGGTCATGCTCTCTTGGGATTCGTTGGGAAATGGTAACAGAGGCCCGTTGTTTAAAACACTAGAACAACAAGTGGTAAATCACAGTTATGAATCCAGCGATCTTTACAATGCAGGATCAATATCACCAAAAATAGCTGTATTTGATGTGGCTTTAAAATTTAAATAATAAAAAAACCCGCCTAATTTAAGCGGGTTTTAAAATTCTTATGAATTGAGAAGATTATTAACGGCGAATACCGAGTTCTTCAATCAATTTTTTATAGCCGTCTTCGTTGCCTCTGCGGAAATAATCCAATTCAGAGCGACGTTTATTCACCATCATCAACAAACCACGACGTGAGTGATTGTCTTTTTTGTGAATTTTCAAATGCTCTGTCAGAGCAGCAATTTTGCTAGTTAGGATCGCAACTTTAACAGGTGAACTACCTGTGTCATCTTTGTTGGTTCCATGTTTTTCAACCAGTTTGGCTGTTTCTTCTTTTGTAATACACGACATCGTTTACTCCTTTTGTTTAAACATTAAATACACGCTTTGGCGTTACGAGGCGGTCATTTAAAATCCCGATCCCGATCAACCCATGTTTGCCGTAGAGAAGGGCCGGATCAGCAAAACCACGCTGACCAGATATCACCACTTCGTTTCCGTGACGCACACGCTTCTCTTCAAAATCATTGAGGTTTACAGCCAAGATGTCGTCCAGCCCATAATCCAATGGCAATATTTCGCCGAGAAGTCGTTCTTTATCCACATTTTCGCTCTCCATGTCCAGTAAAAAAGCGCTTTCCGCTTCAAATGGTCCAACATAAATCCGCGTGAGGATGCCAACATGTCCTGCCGAATTGAGCGCACGCGCAATGTCACGCGCCATCGAGCGTACATACGTGCCCGTTCCGCACACGCAATTTAATATGGTGCGCGTGTCATCATGGCTTTCCAGTGTGATCCCTAAAATTTCAACTTCGCGTATGGGCATATCCAATATTTCACCATCCCGCGCTCTCTCATGCGCACGCTTCCCATCAATTTTAATGGCAGAATAAGAGGGCGGTGTTTGTTCAATGTTACCTGTGAATTGGGCCAACACAGCCTCTACATCACCTATTGATGGGCGGTGATCGCTCTGTGCGGTTTTATCACCCTCGGCATCATCCGTTGTGGTTTCATGCCCCCATTCAATGGAGAATCGATAGGCTTTTTCATCCATGTGTAATATTGGGATTAATTTCGTTGCCTCACCAATGGCGAGGGGCAACACACCGTCCGCTAATGGATCAAGTGTACCCGCATGGCCAATCTTGGTTTTTTTTGGCAATAGCCGTTTGACGATACTCACCGCGCGGGTTGAGTTCATACCTTTGGGTTTGTAGATGTTAAGCCAGCCATGTATCGACATTAAAGCTACTTATTCAAACCCGTGAGCACTTGGTTCATGTGCTGACCTGTTAGAAATGCTTTGTCTTCGGCAAACCATAATTTTGGTGTGGAACGCATTCCAAGTAGACGCGAGATTTTGCCTTGTATATGCGGAGCGACATCATTCAAACCTTTTAAAACTTCTGGTGGCATCGCGTTCACGCCTAAATAAAGCACGAAGGCTTTGGCGTTCTTAAGATCAGGGGACATAGAGACCTCGGTTACCGTGACTTTTTCACTGTCCATGAGGGCTTCATGTTTAAACCCGCCATGCTTGAGCATTTTCATGAGTTCGGCGCGAATTTGTTGGCCAACGCGCAATTGTCTTTGTGATGGTTCTTTCATGTCCCATTACATAGAACATTTATTATTAAAATGCAAAAAAATGTTATTAGATTAATTTTAAAGTTGCCAAAGCAAGAGCAGGCATAACGATCGTCGGAATAGCAACCGCATTAAATCGAGCGCGATGATAGGCGCGTGGGCCAAGGTCATCTAAATCTACGCGATCGTTAATTTTAATTATTTGTAATAGCTTTCCTCCAACGGCACTGATAATAGGCGTCATTGCTACTAGTATACTTGCCATTATAGATCCATCAAGACTGTATGCCATCACTCCTGTGGCTAAACATAAAGCGGCAATAGAGCGCATTTTACGCCTTGAAAGATATATTCGAGGGCCGTCAATATAAGAGCAATATTTTGGATTATTTTTCACAAGAAAATTATACAGGAATATTCTTTATTATGCAAATTATTTATATAGCGGAAATCTTTTGTTTGTCAAAATGTTCAACGCCTTCAATGCGTTTGAGCCATTTTGTAACGGATAAGGATAGTGGAAGGGCGATCACTTCATAGGTCACTTTTAAACCCCATGCTGTGGCGGTGACCACTGCCAAATCTGACCATGCCATTGTTCCTGCAAACGCAATCGTCATAAAAATAATGCTGTCAAAAAATTGTCCAACAATGGTTGACCCAATAAAGCGCACGCTCGTATTTTTAGCATTTTGCTTAATTTTCATTTTGGACATCACGAAAGAATTGATGAGTTCTCCTGCAATCCATGCCGCCATACCAGCAAGGGCAATGCGCGGACCAAGAGCAAATATGGTTTCAAATGCTTCTTGATCTTCCCAAAAGCCTGCACTTGGGAGGTGTATGGCAAGCTGTGTGAATAAAGCAAATAAAGCTGTGCAAAAAACCACTGTCCATAAAGCTTTACGCGCACGATTAAAGCCATAAATCTCTGTTAAAAGATCAGTTATAATAGCGCAGATCGGGAATGTAAAAATTGCAGCCGTTGTCACAATAGGGCCTATTTCAATCATTTTTGGAACGATGGCTTGATTGATTATATACATCGCGCAAAAGATACCGACCATCGGCGCGTAATATTTTGGGCACCATTCGCTATCATTTGTCGTGATGCGTAGGTCGCTCATGGGTTAATCCATAGTTTTTTGTTCGGTGATCACGTCAAAGCACTCGATTACATCGTCTGCGCGAATGTCTTCGTAGTTTTCAAAGGCCATACCACATTCGGTGCCTTCTTTAACTTCTTTAACCTC
>JBBKXB010000049.1:0-5003 GCA_037969255.1 Bdellovibrionales bacterium
TCGAGCATTTCTTCACGCATTACAAAGATTTGGAAAAAGGTAAATGGAGCAAAATGCTTGGTTGGGACGATGTCGACAAGGCCGAAGCCATGATACTTGAGGGCGTTGAACGGGCTAAGTCATAAGCTTTTGTATCTTTGGGTGTTGATAACCACTGATTATGGCCGCCTTTCTGTCCGCTGGCATACGCGTAACCATATCGCCCCAACTAGAGGACCTTAATACCCCTATAGAATCTGCATTATCTTTAATGCCATATCCATGAGAAATATAATGCCCTACACTAAGCGCATTACGTGTCATGTCATTATCAAAATTTTCCAGCAGATTATTAACATCTTGTGATTTAGAACCCAACGTTGCGATAATAAACCCTAACGCAACTTTTGTTTGTTTTTTACTAATACTGTCTAAAGCAAGAGCCTTGAGGGCATGTTCTATAGTTTGCTGTGGTCTGCCTACAAAGTAATAAAAACCTGCCATTTTTGTATGTTGAGCTGCTTCATCCAGACTGGCAGAAGCCTTAATAGCTCTCTCTACATAGCTATCAACATCTGGATTTGAACCTTGATCGACTGCTGTGCGCCATGCCTCACGAACATTATCTATATTTTCCATAGGTTGTTCGTACCTGATTACTGCTACTATGTCAATAAAATATATCGCCAATTAATCCAAAAATTGAAGCTTTGCGAGGTGGGCATAAAGCCCCTCTTTTTTGATGAGTTCTTTATGTGTGCCTTGATCAATGATTTTGCCATTTTCAAGCACTATAATTTGATCCGCGCGGGTTATGGTGGACAATCGATGTGCGATGACAATCGAACTACGATTTTGTGTGATGTTCGCGAGCGCTTTTTGTACCAAATCCTCGGATTGCGCATCAAGTGCGGACGTCGCCTCATCCATCAATAATACTTTTGGGGCACGCAATACGGCGCGCGCAATAGCAAGACGTTGCTTTTGACCAACGGATAGTCCCTGCCCCTTTTCCCCCAATATCGTGCTATAGCCATCACTTAATTTTGTGATAAATTCATGCGCGTTGGCAATTTTGGATGCGTCCTCAATGCCCGTTTCATCATCGACGCCAAACGCCAAATTATCATGCACGGATAAATTGTATAAATCTGGCTCTTGGGCAATCAAACCCAAATAACGACGCAAGCTCGATACATTCAAATCGTTAATATCCGTATCACCAATTTTGATCACGCCTTGTTGTGGATCATAAAGCCTTAACAACAGTGCAAAGATCGTGCTTTTCCCCGCGCCACTTGGGCCCACAAGTGCAAGGTTTTGCCCTGCATTAAGCGTGAAACTGACATCATCAAGCGCCGGCTTTTCAGTGCCCTCATACGTGAATGTCACGTTTTCAAATGTAATCGGTAATAGTTCGTCAGCCAAACTTAATGTGCCCGATTGCGCTTCTGGCGCTGGCGCATCATGCAATTCAACAATGCGTTCCAAGGCTGCGCGGGCTTGCCCTATATTTTGCCCCAAGTCAGAGAGTGAGGCCATAGAAGCCGCAGCAATCACGGCGTACATGACAAAAGCCGCCAATTGGCCTTGGCTCATTTGCCCGTTAATCACCAATTGACCACCCGACCATAAAATAAAGGCCACAAGGCAGAACAGGATCATGATGATGATTGCCGATAATACCCCACGGAAACTAAGCAGATTTTTATAAATGCTGATAAGCTCGTCTTGTTGGATTTTGGCACGCGCCACCATACTGGCTTCGGCGGTTGAAATTTGGATGTTTTGAACCGTGCCTGCAGCCTCGCCAAGCAATGCGTTCAAGGCGCTATTTTGTTTAGCAAAAAAGCTGTTCTTTTTACGCAAACGAGGTCCCATTAAAATGATTGGCAGAGATAAAACAGGCACGGCCAAGAGCGAGATGAGCATCAATTTAGCCGATGTTGTCGCCATCAATAATATCGCGCCGACCATAAGCATCACATTACGTGAACCCGTTGGCACGGTTAGGTTAATGAATGTTTCAACAAAGCCAATATCAAGAGACAAACGCGTGAATAAATCGCCCGATTTATAATGGCGAAGTGATTTGGCGTCCATGTTTAATATTTTATCAAATAAATTCAGTTTTAATTGTGCGCCAATGCGCTGTGACAAAGCGTTTACAGATGTTGCGCGGGCATAGCTAGACACTGCCATAACCAAGGCCGCGCTAACCATGAATAAAAGTGCGGTATTAAGGCTTTGCGCATCGCCCTGTAATAATGATTTATCAACCAGAAACTGTGCGCCTCGGGCAATCGCAAGAAGTGATCCCACAGCGCCAATCATAGCGATGATGGTTACGATCACGCGCGCTTTGTACACCCATAACTTACGCCACAGCCACAGCCACAAGGAATTTTGACGAATTTTGCTCTTTTTATGGTTAGTTGTGGACAATTGCAGGCTTCTCTTAAGTTCAAATTGACGGCGAGTTATAAATGGTTAGCCTATTTCGCAAGGCTTTTAAAGCCATTTCTACAAGTGAAAATACATATTAAGGGGATATTTCATGACACGTCCATCTGGCAAAATTATAACATTATTAATTGTTCTTATTACAGTGGTGATTATCGCAGGTCTGGCGATTTTCGTTTCTGATAAGAATCAAGATGTGACTTCAGATAAATCGCAAGCATCTTTTGATGCGTCTGATGATAGCAATGATAGTGCCTCAAGCACATTTATTAAAATCGCTATGAAAGAACGGTCTTTGGGATCAGCGAGTGCACCAATTGTGATCGAAGATTACAGCTCACTCACTTGCCCGCATTGCGCACAATTTCACACGGAAATCCTTCCTAAACTGAAGGTGAGCCACATTGATACGGGCAAAGTGCGTCTCGTGTATAAAGACTTTCCTTTAAACCTTCCTGCCCTTCAAGCTTCTAGCATTTCACGATGCATTCAAAGTGACGATGCTTATTTTGCTTACTTGGATCAGTTGTTTTCAACCCAAGAGGAATGGGCATTTGAAACCAACGCTAAAGACAAATTATTGAGTGAAGTTGGTATGACAGGTATGTCACGCGATCAGGCTTTGAGTTGTTTGAACAGTGGCACGATCACAAAACATATCCTTACCGCGCAAAATGACGCGAAAAATAAGTTCAACATTGATAGCACCCCCTATTTCATCATTAATGATGGGCAAGGCAAAATACGCGGTGTTCGCACTTATGACATGTTCATAGCTGAACTTGATAAGATCATGGCAAGTGAATAATTAGATAAATGCTTCAACTCCAAACCCTATCATTGGCAGGCTTTAAATCTTTTGCCGACCCAACATCTATAAATTTTGGCGATGGCATGACAGGGATCGTGGGGCCAAATGGGTGCGGTAAATCAAACGTGCTTGAGGCCATACGCTGGGTTATGGGCGAGTCACGCGGTAAAGCCTTGCGCGGTGACAATTTAGAAGATGTCATTTTCGCAGGAACTTCATTACGCCCTGCCCGTGGTTTAGCAGAAGTTCGCCTTAAATTTACCAATCCAAATAGTAACGCCCCTGCCCCTTATCAACATGCGCCTGAAATTGAATTGTCACGTAGCGTCACTAAAAACAATGGCTCAACATTTCGCATAAACGGAAAAACCGTTCGCGCACGTGATGTCCAATTATTCTTAAGCGAGGCTGGCACTGGCGCGTCATCCCCCGCTTTCGTAAACCAAGGCCAAGTCTCCGCACTTATCAACGCCAAGCCAGAGGCACGTCGTGCAATGATTGAAGAAGCCGCTGGGATCTCGGGACTTTACATGCGCCGCCGCGAGGCCGAGTTGCGCCTTAATGCCGCGAGTAATAATTTAACACGCGTTGATGATATCATGAGCGGATTAGGCCAGCAGATCGAAACGCTATCAGCGCAAGCACTTGAAGCGACGCGTTATGGTACGATCACCGATCAAATTACCCATCTTGAACAAGTGATTGCCTATCATGAGTGGCAAAATGTATCGAATGACGTTAAACAAACTCAAGAAAAATTGCACTCAACATTGTTGGCTAAGAAAAAAAGCGAGGATGATGTTACCGCGCACGAACATGTTTTAATCGCAACAAAAGAAAAACTGGCGAGCGTACAAAACGAGCTTAATCAAGCGCGCGCGGCACAAGCATCCAGCGAACACGAGCTTATCCGTCAAAATGAACGTCTATCATCTCGTGACCGCGAAATTGAAATCTTAGAGAGTCAAATCAAAGGCTTTGATGATCATTACGCCTCTCTTAATGATGACATCCAAACCTATGACAATAATTTAACACAGTTAATATCTGAGCAAAGCGCCCTAAAAACTAAATCAGAAGCTTTAAGTGTTGAGCTTAAGGCCATCGCAACTGATATTGTCAGTAAACAAGAAGCATATAATCGCGCAGTTAACGTTTTCGAAGACTTGCGTCGCTCCGAGCAAGATTATCAAGCCAACATTAAAGCGCGTAGCAATGAACAAACACGTCTTGAGGCGCGTATAGTTGATGTCACCCATCAACTCGATCAAATTGACGCTCAATTGCAATCCAAAAGTGGGGCGGATCATTTCCAAAGTACGGCTGATCTTGAAGCTATTGAAAGCGCGTTGGTGTTGATTGAAAACAAACGTACCAAAGCGGTGACCCGTGAAACCAACCTTACGCTTGAAGAAAGAAACATTGCCGAACAAGCTGAGGCTTTACGCCCGCAAAAAACGCGCACTGAAAAAGAGCTCTCAGCCTTGGAGGCTGAATATGCATTATTGCAAAAAAACCTAGGCAATCAATCGCAAAACACCATTCTTGATGATCTTAAAATTGATAAAAATTATGATCGCGTCGTGGCTGTGGTTTTGGGAGAGGCTGCCGATGCCAGCCACAGCAATGACACCCCTATCTATTGGGATGAGTGCTCCACTGACGCACCTGCACTGCCAAGCGGTTTATCATCGCTCAATGATCATGTTAAAAACGCAGGGAAACTTGAGCGATTGTTTAAGTTTGTGGG
>JBBKXB010000050.1:0-34401 GCA_037969255.1 Bdellovibrionales bacterium
CGCTTTAACCCAAGCCAATCAGTATTGTCTTAGCTTGGATAAACAGCTTCTTGTCTTAAATGCATCTCAGTCAGCTCAACCGGATTGGGCAGGCGATGCCATAGGGCATTATGATGTTACATTTAGATGTTTGCATTCTAAAGATAAAGAGCTACAGCGTCCTAATTTCAAAAATGCGCCTGATATAGTTATTGAAAGCCGTTAATTAAATGGTGCTGCTAGGGAGAATCGGACTCCCGACCTCACCCTTACCAAGGGTGCGCTCTACCACTGAGCTATAGCAGCACAATAACTATGTGGCTTGTACGTCATGAGATAATCCATTAGAGATAAAATTGCAATGACCAAAAAAGAATCCGATCCACATACAAAAAAACGCGAGGCTGCACTTCGCGCTAATTTGCTCAAGCGTAAAATGCAAGCACGGGCGCGCAACGATAAAGATCAAAGCGAAAATGAAAAATCATTAAACAATGATGACACTTTACAAAAATAGACCATTTTTATGAATACGGTTACTTAAACCAAATTGTTATTCTGGTGGTATCTGAACTGCTAAGGCATTGTTGCGATAAGGTCGGAATATCAGGTAAAGCTTGGTTTGAGCCAACCACTAAACCGCAGGCGAAGACGGTGTGAACGCCATTATTCCTTGATGGATCATATATTTGCAACAACTCAACAGCCTTCTTAGTTGAAACGAAAAAGTTTATACGAAACAGAGTGGATCCAATTCCATCAACGGTGAAAGAGCCTGGGTATGGCCCCGCAATTTGCCCTGGGGTGGTGGATAAATATTTATCTGGAATTTTCCCCGTATTGTATAAATATTCTTCATACGGCGTTCCTGAAAATGAAACCGAATACTTACTGCGCAGGTCTCTTACGCCACCTTCAACAATGAGCAAAAGGCTCTTCATCTCGTTCAGTTTGGCGTTATCCCTGATGTTAGAATAAACTGAAATACCTGAAACTATTAATATGGCGGCCACACCCACCACCAATAAAAGCTCAAGCAATGTAAAGCCTTTTGTAGCGTGACGATTTTTAGTGAAATTCATGCGCTATACTAACAAAAATAATTCCATGTTGCTATAGTAGCAATGCGACTGTGAATAATCCTTTGGCTATAAAGCATAAGGATAACAGAGAAAAATCGTTGAAAAATGACGCATCCCCTGCTAAAGACTAAGGTATGAGTATACTTCCTGATCACACGATCCGCGATCTCGCCACAAAAGAGGCCATGATCGACCCCTTTTTAGAAAAACAAAAAGGTCAAAATATTATCTCTTACGGGCTGTCATCCTATGGTTACGACGCGCGCGTATCAGATGAATTTATGATTTTTACCAACATTGATAACGCCATTGTTGATCCTAAAAACTTTGATAAACAAAGTTTTGTTGAGCGCAAAACCGACGTGTGCGTGATCCCGCCCAATAGTTTCGTATTGGCGCGTACCGTTGAATATTTCAAAATCCCAAAAGATGTGCTCGTGATATGCCTTGGTAAATCAACCTATGCACGGTGCGGTTTGATCGTGAATGTCACACCACTTGAGCCTGGTTGGGAAGGTCATGTGACTTTGGAAATATCAAACACCACGCCATTGCCCGCAAAAGTGTATGCCAATGAAGGCATCGCGCAATTCTTGTTCTATCGCGGCGAGTCGCAATGCGAAGTGACCTATGCCGATAGAGGCGGAAAATACATGAAACAAACGGGCGTAACGTTACCGCGCCTCAAAACCACAGAAGATGACGCGGCCTAAAAGGAATTAGTATTATGAGTGAAGCACAAGAAAACACACAAACAGCATCCATGCCACGCATTTTGGTGCGCGGTGGCAAGCCACTTTACGGTGAGATCAAAGTTATGGGCGCTAAAAATGCCGCGCTCAAATTAATCTGTGCCTCCATTTTATCGTCCGAGCCTGTGCATTTGACAAATTGCCCGAATAAAATTCGCGATTTACAATCGCTGATCGTACTGCTTGAAACTTTTGGCGTGTCCTGCAAATTGGATGAAGACAAAGCATGGCTTCACGCAAAAAACATCACGAACACACGCGCGGACTATGATCTGGTACGTAAAATGAGATCATCAATCTTGGTGCTTGGCCCTTTATTAGCCCGTTGCCATGAGGCTCAAGTCTCACTCCCAGGCGGTTGTGCCATCGGTACGCGCCCTGTTGATTTCCACATTGAAGGCCTTAAAGCGCTCGGCGCAGACATTACGCTCGAGGAAGGCTATATCATCGCCAAAGCCAAAGGTGGCCTTAAGGGCGGGAAATACATTTTCCCTAAAATTTCACACACGGGAACCGAAAATGTCATGATGGCGGCAACATTGGCCAAAGGCACGACTGTGCTTGCCAACTGCGCGCGCGAACCAGAAGTTGAAGACCTCGCCAATTTATTAAACGCTATGGGCGCGAAAATCACAGGCGCAGGCACACCGCAAATCACCATCGAAGGCGTGGAAAAATTAGGCGCGGCCACGCACCGTGTATTGCCAGACCGCATTGAAACGGGCACATATGCCGTGGCTGTTGCTATGACGGGCGGAGAGTTAAGATTGAAAAATGCACGGCTTGATTTATGGGCGGCGGCAGCCTCAAAATTAGAAAAAGCAGGCGCGACTATAGTCGAGGATGGTCACGATTTAATTATCTCTCGTGATCCAAAAACGCCCTTGAATTGCGTGGATATTATGACCGAACCATTCCCCGCTTTCCCAACAGATTTACAAGCGCAATTTATGGCTATGCTCACCACATCAAATGGCGCAGGTATGGTCACGGAAACTATTTTCGAAAATCGATTTATGCATGTCCCAGAATTATCGCGTATGGGCGCTGATATTACTGTGCAAGGCAACTCGGCTCTTGTGAGAGGCGTTAAAGAACTGCATGGCGCAGAAGTCATGGCCACGGATTTGCGTGCCTCTGTCGCCCTCGTGCTCGCAGGATTGGTGGCGACGGGAGAAACCACGGTTAATCGTATCTATCATTTAGAACGCGGTTATATTGATATTTGCGGGAAACTCGCCGCGTGTGGCGCAGACATTGAGCGCGTTAGTTAAGAAACACAATCGATCCACTTAAATAACTCGCGAAACAAAGCCACGCTAAATACGGAATTTGTGTGTAAGCTGTTAGAGGATCAAGTTTATAAAGGCTACGCACCCATAATGCCACGATAACTATCAAACCTAATATCCATACGAAGCTCAAAAGTGGCATTTCAAACATGAAGAATATATAGCTCCACGCGAAATTAAGCGCGATTTGTAAAGCGAACAGAGTCAGTGCTTTGCGTTTATCACCTGAAGCCTCAAATTGGCGCACGCGCCAGAGCGCAAACCCCATCAATGCATATAAAATTGGCCACACAATGCCGAACACAAAGCCTGGGGGATTAAGATCGGATTTATTGATATTTTGATACCAATCGCTTGATGCCCCGCTCCCTGATGAATAGCCAATAAATGACCCCAGCCCCACGATGATCAATATAGTTATAATGAGTGATATTATAGATTTTGCAGTTAAATTCATGCGGCGCTCCTTATAGTCTTGCTTTCCTTATAATATATATGTATCACATAACCCAATGGCAAAAGAAGACTTATTAGAATTTAAAGGCAAAGTAACCGAAGTGCTCCCGAACGCAATGTTTCGTGTGGAGCTTGAAAACGGTCATACCATTTTGGCACATGCCGCGGGTAAGTTGCGCAAGTTCCGCATACGTGTTCTCCAAGACGATAACGTCACAGTAGAAATGACCCCGTATGATTTGACCAAAGGTCGTATCACCTTCCGCGATAAGTAAGATTTATTGATGGACTCAACCGCTCTCATACAATTCGGTTTGACCGTATTTATTTTCTTTTTAAAGCCTGGCCCCGCTTTCATTGCTTTTGTCGTGCAAAGCCTCAGAAAAGGTGCTTTCCAAGGCATAGCCTTTGGCGCAGGCATTGTGACCGCCAGTATATTTTACTTTGCTTTGGCCGTAAGCGGTTACGCCATAATCACAGGAGAGTTTGAAGAGTTTCTAAAAATCTTATTCCAAACGGTTGGCGGTGTACTTCTTATATACATTGGGGTGAAAGGCTTGATGGAGCTTAGCCATGAAGATGAACAAGAAGAAAACACAGCTATAGATAATACCAAGATTAAAGATAGCGCTCATTCGTTTTTGACGGCCTTCACTTTGTCCATTGGTAACCCTTTGGGTATAGTTTTATATCTTTCTATTCTGCCACCAATATTTGGTGATTTTGTTGGTGATACCGCCCTATTAGTTCAAGGCTCTTTGATTATTTTGCTCGCAGAAATGGTGCCTTATATAGTCTTAGCATTCCTAATTGCGCGTTATAAAAAAGCTTTGAGTACGAAAACGCTTAGAATTATGAACTTAGTATCATCGGTCATTATCCTTGTTTTCGGCGTTTTCTTAGCGCTAAGCACATTGCCTATAAACTTATTTGAAAACACGTACTTTTAGGCCCTAAATGGATTGGACATCATTTTTTCAATTTGGGTTGGCTTTATTTATTCTGGTTATTAAACCCGGACCTGGGCTATTTGCTTTCATCGTTCACACTTTGCGCAATGGTTGGAAACACTCCTATGCTTTTGCCAGTGGCGTTGCCACAACAGAAGTGTTTTACTTTCTACTCGCCGCCACTGGTTACGCCGTCATTGCGGCTGAATTCCAAGATTTTTTAAAAATTTTATTCCAAACAGTTGGCGCCGTAATATTGATTTATCTAGGAATTATCGGCTTTGTAAAAAAAGACCCTGAGAACAGCGATGAAGAAGTCATCGAATCTAAACCCATCAAAGAATTTTTTAGATCCTACATGATCGGGTTCACGCTCACATTGGGTAACCCGTTGGCTATAGTGTTTTACCTATCGCTTATGCCAACATTTTTTGGCGAATATATTGGGCAGACGCAAATGCTTGTACAAGGTACAGCCGCCGTTCTCATATTCGAGATACTGCCCTATTTTATTGCCACACCAATCTTACTCTATTTTGGTAAATCACTGAGTGATAAAGCACTTTCGATTATGAATATCGTCACAAGCACGTTAATGATTGCTTTAGGCGTGTTCATGGGTTTAAGCACGTTTCAATTTATTTCGCTCCAAAATCTATATTTCTAAGCATCTATTAAATCACTGTATTTATGGCATAGTCCTTGCTAATCTAACGTCATGAACAAACCGATCCCAAAACCCGAGAAAAAAGTAACGCGCGATATTTTAATCGAAGAACTTAACGGTGTGTTATGGGTGGCCGCCGTTGAAAACAATAAGTTTGAAGCCATTGATCTTGACCCCCAAGTCGAAGACGTTCGTTGGGGCTCCTTATATTGGGCAAAAGTCACGAAAATTGATAATTACTTAAATGCGGCCTTTGTTGATTTAGATGGCGAAGCCGTTGGTTTACTTCACGCAAAAGACGTCTGGCTGGAAGATGATAATGGTGAGTGGAGCGCTAATAAAGGTAAGCGAATTGGTCAAGTTGTAAAGGGCGGCGATATGCTCATTTTGCAAGTTAAAGATGCACAACTTGCGAGCGCCCCTTTAGATAATGATGACCTACCCAGCGAAGCCAAAGCGTCCAAAGTATCCATGGATATATCGCTTCAAGGACGCTTTATGATCCACACACCGCTTGTTAAAGGCAACCGTATTTCAGCGCGTATAAATGATAAAAAAACGCGCGACACATTGAGTGTGATGATGGATAATTTAAAGGATACGAATGGATTAATTCTTCGCGCCAGCGCCGCGCATTGTCAAACCGAAGTTCTTATACGTGAGGGTCAAATTTTACAAAAATTATGGAGCGATTTACAAACTTTTGAGCGTGATGATGAGGCTGGTCTTATATGGGCAGGCCCTGATGCCATTCACCGCGTGCTGGCCAATCAAGCCAGCCAACAAATTCGTCATATCGAAGTATCCACTATGGAGAATTTTGGCCGCGTTGAGGCATGGGCGCTTGAATATGCACCAGACCTTGTGACCAAAGTTAAGGCCGCTGATCCACCATCAAATGTTGCAAAGTTACGGAGCGGTGAACCCAATTACGAAGATTTAGGCCTGTTTGATTGGTATGACTTGGTCGATCAACTCAACGCGTTATTCATGGAATATGTGATCATGAATAATGGCGCCGTGATTATCATTCAAGAAACCGCTCTTGGCACAACAATCGACATCAACACGGGCGGTGCGAAATCCAGCGCTCGTGTGAATTATGACGCTATGGGTGAAATTGCCCGCCAAATACGCCTTCGCAATTTGGGCGGTATGATTATCATTGACCCTGCTGGCATCATCAAAGGCAAAGACAAAAAAGACCTTGAAAAAGCGCTCAAAACTGCCATTGCCAAAGACCCAGTCACAGTGGCGTGTCATGGCTTTACTAAAATGGGACTGATCGAGTGTTCGCGTGCCCGCCGTGCGCCGTCTCTTAATGATCGTATCCGCGCGTTGCAATAATGTATTGATATTTTATATCCATAATGTTAGGTATGTTTATGGATATAAAAGTAAAAATAGCTCACCTGCAAACATTATTAAAAGAAATCGAATCTATAATTAGATTGGTGAATGACGACACGGTTACCGATAAAGATTTCAATTCAACCTCAACTCAAATGGCCATTGATTGTTATGGTAATTTTGAGGGGGCTTTCGCTACATTAGAAGCCATACAAATACACAGTGCCTTCATGCAATCTAAGGGATTATCTTTTTTAAACGAACTAGAGACTTTTTATGTGATGCGCACTGGTATGGCAAAAAAACTTCATTATGTGAGGGTTGCCGCAGAATCTGTGAAACAGGATAACCCCCATTACAACTATGAAGATGATAAGGATTTGTTAGACAGCTATGCTCACATAATAGAGAATTTCGACACTCGAATATCTATGATTTCTGAGCAAGTTCAAGCCTATGGGCAAGAATTACCCGATCCTGAAGCACGAGAAAAAGCGCATCAAGAAGCCTTAATATTATTTAAAAAAATTCCTTATAGTATTGAGACAGGTGAATTTTTAGAGATTGATTATTTATCTAATTTAATTGACTCATATGAAAAACTCGCTGAAACAGCAATCGCACGCGCAAAACATGCGCTTGGTTTTACTCATCTATTAACAGCGCATAAAGATGTGTTTGATTCAATTATAAGTGAAGGCAGTGTAGCATTAAAATTAAGCCTTGTTAGTGACATAGCTGGTAATATGAAAGGCGCGCATACTTTGCTCGTCAAGTTTGTAAACCCATTTATGGCGGATTATATGCAGAGATTTGAATCCGAACCAACATCCGCTCAATCAGAAACCAAACGCCGATATTCGCCAAAACCGAATTGAATTAACGTGGTGGTTTTTCGAATAATATTTCACTCATATTAGGCGTGAATGACGAAGCATACTGAAGAATATGCGAGGAATGAAACGACGATTTGTGATTGAAAAATAATAGAAGAAAAATGGTGCCTGTAACCGGATTTGAACCAGTGACACAAGGATTTTCAATCCTCTGCTCTACCGACTGAGCTATACAGGCATCTGCTTTAATTTTTCAGTTTCATACATTGTTGCTTGTCACTCGTGTATATACATACACTTCGTTTCGCGCGCCTAGCATAAATTTGAAATCCTTTGGCAACTAGAAAAATGAACGTATGAAAATTATGCCGTTCATGCAAGTCCTTATTTATGATTAATTAAATTCGATTGTGCCTATACCATCGGCCAAAGGATATAATATCGGACGGTCACCAGAAAAATCGCGATAAAACCCATGTATAAAGGGATGAAACGCGGAAGGTGTTTTAAGCGTTGCTATAATTGAGTGAAACATTTTCTCGTGTATGGAAAAATCTTCTTGGAACGCCGCACATTGCGTCACATATTTTGTGCCATCAATGACCGTTGCGCCGAGCCATGCACGATAAGGGCGTGAACGATTGTCAATGTAATCGACCAAGACACGTGTTCCAGGGGCACCCGCAACGCCGCTTGTTTCATACACTTCTAAGAATTTAACTTGGTTATAATTGGCCAATTCCGTTATCCAAAATTCAGGACCAAGCTCTTTGGACATCACTTGGGGCAATATATCGGCGCCGTAAATTTGAAAGCGTCCGTCATCGCTCGTGGTGACTTGGCAATACGCACTTGAGCGCCCCTCTTCGGCCACAATCTTAAAAATATGGGGTGTAGGGGATTTCTCGGCTTGTGCCATCCAATCATCGGGGAAATTAAGCTGATAGCCATTAACGGGGTTGAGATAAACATCCACCGTTGCGTTGGCCGAAAATGGGAAGAGCAAACATAGCGCCAATAAAAACTTTTTCATGATCATTCAACTTTATTTCAAGAAGCCCATTACGTCCATCACTTTATCCAAAGTTGGTGCCGCAATGGATCGGGCTTTATCCGCGCCTTTATGAAGGACAGCATCAATGTCAGATGGATTATCAAGCAAACGTCGTACTTCGCTCGTCATAGGCGCTAATTTTGCCACGGCCATATCAGTGAGCGCCGTTTTAAATGCAGACATTTCTGTACCAGCATATTGCGTGACAATCTCTTCAATTTTTTGATCGTTAAGCGCGGCATAAATTGTGAGTAGGTTTTTCACTTCTGGACGATCCTCCAAAGACTTAATAGTATCAGGAATACCGCCAAGCGTATCTGTTTTGGCTTTTTTGAATTTTTTGGCAATCAGATCAGCATCATCGGTCAAATTAATGCGCGTCATATCACTTTGAGCCGATTTACTCATTTTATTGGTGCCATCACGAAGCGACATGATACGCGCACCATCTGGCATAAGCACTGCTTCTGGTGACGTTAAATGTTCGCCATTATAACGATGATTAAACGTTGCCACGATATCGCGCGCCAATTCAATATGTTGAACTTGATCATCGCCAACGGGTACATGCGTGGCATGGTAAAGCAATATATCGGCGGCCATTAAGACAGGATAACTATACAAGCCAAGGCCTGCCTTTTCTTTATCCTTGCCCGCTTTATCTTTGAATTGCGTCATACGATTGAGTTTGCCCATTTGCGTCATCGTCGCGAGAAGCCACATCAAATAAGGATGCTGTGGGACTGCGCTTTGTAGAAAAATGGTTGAACGCGCGGGATCAACACCTGCTGCGATATAACCAGCCGTGATCTCACGCGTATTTTGTGCCAAATTAGTTGGATCATAATTAGCCGTAATCGCATGTAAATCCACCACGCAATACAAACATTCCGCCGTCTTATCGTCTTGAAGTTTGACCCAGTTTTTAAGCGCGCCCAAATAATTTCCAACGTGGAGGTTATTGGTCGGTTGCATGCCTGATAAAATCCGTTTTTGTGTCATGGGTTTCTATGTCGCCTTTTTAGGTTCTCTTGTCAAAAATTTCCTGAAATCATTCACCGTCACTATTTTAGCGCGCCATATCAATGCTCCATATAATGCCCCACCAACACCGATAACAGCGCCCAGAAGTGCAATTTGTATCAATTTATCACTTGCATCAATCATGGATGGAATAAAAAACGAGGCGCATAATACTAATCCCATCGCCACGGCTGAGCCTATGATCATTGGTATATGGCGGATAAGACGCGCGTCACCATTTAAGTTTTCACGCGATTTTAAAGCGCGGCGCAACATTAAGATTTGTACCCATGCAGCAATGGTGGTCGCCAGCGCGATCCCTGCAATACCAATCACGCGCATTAATATGAGGCATAAGACGATATTTATAACCGCGCTGATCACGCCAATTTTAACAGGTGTCATCGTGTCTTGACGGGCGAAAAATGCGGTGGTGTACACTTTGGAAATCACAAAGGCTACAAGCCCCAATGCGTAAGCTTGAAGCACTTGCGCCGTTGTCGCGGCATCTTGGGATGTAAACTCACCATTTTCAAACAGGCTCGAAATAATCGGGTGGGCCAAAATAACCAAAGCCACGGAGGCTGGAACTGTTAACACAAGTGCAAATTCCATAGCGCGTGAATATAAATGATTGGCTTTTTCGGTGTCTTTTTGCGCAATAGCAGAAGAAAGCATTGGCAAAAGCGCGGTGGCAATCGCCACGCCTACCAAACCAAGCGGTAATTGGTTAAGGCGATCCGCATAATAAAGATACGAAATTGAACCCGTCGCAAGCATCGAGGCCAGCACCATATCCACGAATAAATTGAGCTGAACCACGCCAGCGGCCACGATCCCAGGCCCCATTTTATTCAATAATTTTTTGATGGATTCATCATAGGCAGGTTTGCGCGGTTTTACATCGATGCCTGCCTTGTGCGCACAATAATAAAGAAATGCAATTTGTAAAACACCTGCGATCATGATCCCCCACGACACGGCATAGCCTGCGTTATTAAATAATGGCGTGAGCGCGACAAGCGCAATGAGCATGGATGCATTTAATATAATGGAGGTCGCAGCAAAGGGTGCAAAACGGTTATGCGCATTAAGCACACCGCCCATGAGCGCCGCCAAGGACGCCATCAATAAAAACGGAAATGTAATGCGTGAAAATTCAATAGCCAAATCAAATCGTTGACCGCTAGTGTCAAATCCTGGAGCGATTAGACTTACAAATTGTGGCATAAAGATCATAGCCAGCGCACAAAACGCGATTAAAATGAGGATCATCCCACTCATGGCACGCCCTGCAAATTCATTGGCTTCTGGCAATCCGCCTCGCTCTTTTAAATGAGTATATATTGGCACAAAAGCAACGGAGAACGCGCCTTCTGCCGTGATACGGCGAAACAAATTGGGAAGTTTCATCGCCACAAAAAAAGCATCAGAAATAATACCCGCGCCCAGCACGGAGGCCAAAACGAGATCACGCACAAAACCAAGCACACGGCTAACGAGCGTTAGTCCTGATATAGTCGCCATAGCTTTGAAAAATGTCATAGGCAAAGCTTGCCCTAAACCCGCATGCATTAAAAGAGAGATAATATCTTTACTTTTAAACCGTGCGCCATCACAACATTATATATGAGTAAAAAAGTATTTTACGGCTTTGAGAAAATTGATGCGGATGAGAAAACTTCGCGCATAGGTGATTTATTTGATCGCGTGGCGCCAAGTTACGACGTCATGAACGATGTGATGTCTTTGGGGCAACATCGCATGTGGAAAGATTCGCTTATTCGCCAAATCCGTCCACGCAATAACTGGGTCTATCTTGATTTAGCGGGTGGCACGGGAGATATAGCGTTTCGTATCCGCGACAAAATTGGTCAAAAAACAGATATCACCATCGCTGATCTCACACCCGCAATGCTTGAAGAAGGCAAAAAGCGCGCGATTGATAAAGGCTGGCTTGATGAGTTTAAATGGGTTGAGGCCAACGCCGAGATACTGCCATTTAAAGATAATCAGTTTGATGTTGTAACAATTTCGTTTGGTCTTCGCAATGTTGGCAACAGAGAATCAGCCTTAAAAGAAATATACCGCGTGCTCAAAAAAGGCGGACAATTTTATTGTATGGAATTTTCTCCTATTGAAAACCCAATGGTTCACAAAGCTTATGCGCTTTATACAAAAACTGTTGTCCCCACCGCAGGACGCATTATTGCCAAAGATCAAGCAGCCTATGATTATTTACTTGATAGCATTGATACTTTTCCTAAAGCCGAACAGTTAAAAACCGAAATGAACGTCATAGGGTTTAAGGAAATATCTTATAGAAACAAAGGCTTAGGCACGGTGGCTGTTCACAAAGGAATAAAGACCTAGAAATTAATTCATTTTTTCCTTGATATTTCATACGTTTATACACATAATCCCACGTACGCGTACGCTTTTTGATAACGTACGGGTAAACAGATTTAAAAAATTGGGAAAGGACCAAACAATGAAAAATTCTGCAATCTTCGTGATCTCTGCGATCCTAGTGGGCGCCCTTGCGGTTGCTGCTTACACAATGAGCAACGATACAACGACTGAACTTGATGGTGTACAACAATCTGCTGCTGAAGCTCTTAACGCTACAGAGCCTGCTGCTGGTGCACTTGATAACTTCGAAACATCAGAAGAAACTAACTTCCAAGCTACATCTGTAGCAACTGAAGCTGACATGGATGTTGATGCTGAAATCGATGCAAAAACTGACGCTGCTGTTGAAGAAATCGAAGCCACAGCTGATAAAGCTGCTGCTGACATGGAAGCCACATCTGACGCTGCTGTTGAAGAAGTTGAAGAAGCTGCTGACGAAGCACATGACGAAGCCACTCACTAAGCTTTTCGTTTAAGAAAATAATTTAAAACCGCGCTTGCTTATGGCCTTGTTGCCACTAGTAAGCGCGGTTTTTCTTTGCTAAAACATATCTATGGCTCGCATATTACTTATCATTTCTGGTGGCATTGCCGCGTATAAATCGTGCGAATTCATTCGCCTTGCCCGTAAAGCTGGCCATGAAATTATTCCTGTTCTTACAAGTGGTGGCGCAGAGTTTATCACGCCCATGACCGTGGCGGCTTTAGCTGAACACGAAGTTTATACTCAATTATTTTCTCTTAAAGACGAAGCCGAGATGGGGCATATTCGCCTCTCCCGCGACAATGATTTAATTGTAATTGCCCCCGCGAGCGCCAATATGATTGCTCGCCTTGCCCAAGGACGCGCTGACGATTTGGCCTCTACTTTGTGTGTGGCATCAAACAAACCCATATTATTTGCGCCCGCCATGAATCCACAAATGTGGGATAATAAAGAAGTTATGGCGAACATTAATAAACTCTCCGATAATTCTAATTACACACAAATTGGCCCCGCCAGCGGTGATACGGCATGCGGGGAACTCGGCTTGGGACGTATGGTTGAACCTCAAGAAATCTTAGATAAATGCGAAGCAATGCTCGGCTACACAAAAGAATTAAAAGGTTTGAGCGCTATTGTAACCGCCGGTCCCACTTATGAACCCATAGATCCTGTCAGGTTTTTAGGCAATCGCTCTAGTGGAAAACAAGGTTACGCGTTAGCAACCGCTCTTCATAAAGCTGGTGCGCACGTCACTTTAATATCAGGCCCCATAAATTTAAGTGATCCTGCGCACATCAAAACCATCCGCGTGGACACGGCGCAAAAGATGAAAGAGGCTGTGGATAAAGCATTGCCAGCCGCTATATTTGTGGGTGCAGCCGCCGTCGCCGATTGGCAACTCGCCGCGCCACTGACGAAAAAACATAAAAAAAATAGCGATACATGGACGCTTGATTTGATACAAACCACTGATATTTTAAAATCTGTTGCACATTTAGATAAAAATAAACGCCCTAAAGTTGTTGTTGGTTTTGCATTAGAAAGCCACGATTCACATGACAATGCCAAAGCGAAATTGACAGGTAAAAAAGCCGATGCGCTTTTGGTGAATAAAATTAATGATACTAATAATCCATTTAACGCCGATTCAAATCAGCTTTCTTGGCTTGATAAAAATGGAATTACAGATTGGGGCACTGCCACAAAAAACGAGCACGCAAAAAATATAGTCAATCAAATAACCCGACTTATAAAAGGAGATATATAATGTCAAATACACTTAACCTTCCTGTTCAAATTTTTGAACATGCTCAAGATTTACAAAAACCATTTTATGGATCGGATCTTGCCGCAGGCATGGACTTGATGGCAGCGGTGGAAACACAAACCATTCTTGCGCCTATGCAACGCGCACTTATTCCCACTGGTTTAGCCATCGCATTGCCAGCGGGATACGAAGCACAAATTCGTCCGCGCTCTGGTTTGGCCGCCAAAAATGGCGTCACGGTTTTAAACACACCAGGCACAATTGATGCAGATTATCGCGGGGAAATTAAAGTCATTTTGGTGAATTTAAGCACAGAACCTTTTGTTATTGAACGTGGTATGCGCATCGCTCAAATGGTGATTGCCAAGCATGAACGCGCCGAGCTCAATATTCAGGAAAATTTGGATGAAACATCACGCGGAGTCGGTGGATTTGGCTCTACTGGGACGAAATAATTTGTTTCATATGACGCACTGATTGCACAAGGCCGACTTTGAGCGCCTCACCAACCAAGTAATGTCCAATGTTCAATTCTTCAACGTTGGATATCTGCGCCACGGCTTTAACATTATCATAGGTCAATCCGTGCCCCGCGTGGCACTGCAATTCAATCGCGGCGCATTGCGCGGCGGCGCTTTGAATGCGTGACAATTCTTCATCGGATGTATCGTTCGCATAAGCCCCCGTATGGACTTCAACTGCTTGTGCCCCCACATCCTTTGATAAATTTACGGCCCTCACATCAGGGTCAATAAACAGTGATACTTTAATATCATGATCATTTAATATTTTGATGGCGCGGGCAATGTGCTCTTGCCTAGATTTAATGGCCAAGCCCCCTTCGGTTGTGATCTCTAATCTATTTTCTGGCACCAAGCACACCCAATCAGGTTTCACATCAAACGCAATTTTAAGCATGTCATCCGTCACAGCGCATTCAAGATTAAGCGGTAATCCGCATTCTTTTCTAATTTTATACACATCCGCATCTCTGATATGGCGGCGATCCTCACGAAGGTGAATGGTAATGAGATCAGTGTCACCCGCGTTTTCAAGCAGTAACGCGATTTCCAATGGATCAGGATTCACCCCGCCCCGCGCATTTCGCAAAGTTGCAACATGATCAATATTGACGCCGAGGCGTATAGATTCATACATGCCCCAAGCATAATAAAAACATATAGTTAAGTCATTACTTAAATCTAGGGTAACGATTAAGCGCATGCCCATCAAAATGAGGGTTTTGCAAAGGATAAGAACTATCAGAACCCATTAGTCCTGGTCCGTAAGCCACGAATTCAGATTTATGTTGATTTGCAAAAACTCTTTTCGAAACAATCACTAGTCCATAGTTTTTGCAGTTCAATACCATTGTTTCCAAAGTCATTTGGCCTCGTTGAATCTTATTAATACCTGTAGCTTTAGTACAATTATTTTCTAAGAATTTAGTCGGTTCTTCAAAACGGTGTTCGGTTTTAGTAGATGCATTTCCACCAAAACTACACGCGGATATGGCAGTTATTGACAATAGTAAGGCCATCATTTTTTTATACTTATTCATTATCTCTCCTATTAATACGTTAAAAACATTTTATATTAAGATATTAACATATATAACAGTTATGTCAATTATTTTTTGTGTTTTTTTGTTATTTTTTAACGTTTTAATGATAACATGCTGAATAATCATGATTTCTATTGAACAAATAAAAGCCGCGCGGGGCTTGCTAGATTGGACTCAAGACGAGCTTTCCAATGCAAGTGGTGTATCCAAACCATCTATCAACACATTAGAGAGGCGAATAGCCAACCCTAAAGAGGCAACATTATTAGCTATACAACGCGCTTTTGAGAACTCTGGTGTTGAGTTTTTACCAGATTGCGGGGTCAAATTACGCGCTTCATCGTTAAAAACACTCATTTTTGAAGGCGAAGACGCGCTTATTAGGCTTTGCCAAGATATTTTCTCGACACTCATCAATACCAATAATGAGTTAATGATTTTGGGCGTTCAAGAAAAAAGCTACCTTGATTTGGGTGGAAAACGCGTGTTAGAGGAAATTGAAAGACGTCTTAAGCATAACATTCGAACAAAACTTTTATCTTGCGAAAATGATAAAAACTTTATTGAACCCGTTGAGCATTATAAATGGTTGCCTTCAGAATTTTTTCCTTCCACACCGACTTATATATATGACAACAAATACGCGATATTTTTGTGGGGACCACCAAAAAAGGTCGTGATAATCGAAAGTCAAGAAATTGCCGATAGCTTTCGTAAACAGTTTTTAGCGTATTGGAAAGAAGCCATAGCGCCAGTTGTTTAATACCTTATTTCATGCCACATAGTATATATGGCTCAAGTACCTAAAATGAATACGCCTATAAAATGTAAAAAGCCAACGCCTATGATGGCGCAATACGAGCAAGTGAAGGCCAAGCATGCGGATTGTCTATTATTCTTTCGCATGGGTGATTTTTACGAATTGTTTGGGAAGGATGCTGAAACGGCTAGTGCTGTTTTAGATATTGCCTTTACCAAGCGCGGTGACACGCCCATGGCAGGCGTCCCCCATCACGCGCATGAAAATTATCTCGCCAAATTAATTAAAGCTGGGCATAAAGTCGCTATTTGCGATCAATTGGAAAGTCCCGCCGAGGCCAAAGCCAGAGACGGTTACAAAGCCATCGTGAAACGCGATGTCGTTCGCATTGTGACACCTGGAACATTGAGCGAAGATACGTTATTAGAGACGCGCCGCGCCAATCATTTAATGGTGCTCACAAAATTGAAAAAAGAATACGCCGCCGCATGGTGCGATATATCCACCGGCGATTTTAATGTGCAATCATTATCATTTGATCAAGTTATGCCAGCAATTGCGCGTGTCGATCCGAGCGAACTTTTATTAAGTGATGACATGGCAACAGAATTTTCCAGCTTGCGGAACCGTGCCACAATTCAAGAAGCCAGTTTTTTTGATCTTAATAACACACGAAAACGAGTGCTTGGATTTTATGAATTATCATCCATTGAAAGCCTTGGGCATTATACCAATGCTATGATTACGGCCTGTGGTGCCGCGCTGACTTATATACAATTCACCCAAGTGAATGTCGCACCGCGATTATCTCGCCCTGCTATTTTTGAGACCAATAGCGCCATGACGCTCGATCCCTCTACTATTCGTAATTTAGAAATTTTTGAAAGCTCAATGGGTGGACGTAAAAATAGCCTTCTCCATTGCCTTGATAACACCAAAACGCCGATGGGCGGGCGATTGCTGGCCGCACGCCTTGCCACCCCATCACAAAATATCGCAGAGATAAACGCGCGCTACGATCAAATTGATGCGTTTATGGATAAAGATATGCGTCAAAATACACAAAATCTACTTGCGCAAATGCCCGATATTGAGCGTGCGCTTTCAAGATTATCGCTAGGACGTGGCGGGCCACGCGACATGCTCGCGCTTCGTAAATCAGGGCATATTGCAAACGAACTTTATTCTTTGTGTGAGAAAGCGAAAAATAACCCCGTATTTCAAAACTATCTCACAACATTAAATAACCTTGAGGCTTTGAATGCATTCACGCAAATACTAGATAGAGCAATCATTGATGAACCGCCGATTTTAACGCGCGATGGTGGCTTTATTACCAAAGGGTTTGATGAAAAACTTGATCATTTCAAAGGATTGCGTGACAGCACGCGCCAAATCATGGCTGGGTTGCAAAAGAAATATGGCGAAATCACAGGGCTTTCATCCCTTAAAATAAGTTACAACGCCATCATTGGTTATCATATTGATATTAGTGCTAAACAAGCAACTCCATTGCTAGATCCCGCCGCACGACAAGACGAAAAACTATCCATTTTTATTCATCGTCAAACGCTCGCCAATAATATTCGTTTCACCACAGAAGAATTATTAGAGCTCGAAAAAGACATCAGTAAGGCGGGTGAAGAAGCTTTAAAAATTGAGCTGGAGTTGTTTAAAAAACTGAGTAGAGAGGCCTCTGATTTATACGAATTATATAAATTATTGTCATTTTCAATTGCTCAGATTGATATAGCGAGTTCAAACGCAAAATTAGCCATTGAGAGACGATACAATAGATCAAACATAAATAATAATACAATTGACTTTGACATCAAAGAAGCGCGCCATCCTATTGTAGAACAAGCACTTTTATCTAGAGGCAATCGATTTGATCCGAATAATTGTTTGTTTGATGAAAACAACAAACTCTGGCTTATCACGGGACCAAACATGGCGGGTAAATCAACTTTTTTAAGACAAAATGCTCTCATATTGTTGATGGCGCAAGCGGGACTTTTCGTTCCTGCCAAGAGCGCCACACTATCGATTGCCGATCGTATTTTTAGCCGTGTTGGGGCAGGTGATGACCTGTCCTCAGGGCGATCAACCTTTATGGTTGAGATGAGTGAAACGGCGATCATCCTCAATCAAGCTACAGACAAAAGCCTTGTAATCGTTGATGAAATTGGGCGCGGTACAGCAACCGCTGATGGATTGGCGATTGCGCGCGCATGCTTAGAATATTTCCATGATGCGCTACAATGTCGCGGGCTTTTTGCCACGCATTTCCATGAACTCACGCAACTTGAACAAAATCTTGATCACTTGGCCTGTTATAATTTGGCGGTGCGCGAACAAGATGGCGAGATACATTTCCTTCATCGCGTGGAAAAAGGCGCGGCTGATAAAAGTTTTGGCGTGCATGTTGCCAAATTGGCTGGATTACCCCCCACCGTCACGCGCCGCGCGGCCACGCTTTTAAAATCTATGGAGAAAAATGCGCCAAAAGAGGCCTTGCCTTTGTTTGATACCGCACTTGAAGTTCATGAGAAAGCGGCACATCCAGCCGTTGAGGCATTGGCAGATATTGACCCTGACGAATTATCGCCCAAAAAAGCGCTGGAATTGCTTTACAAACTTAAAAAGCTTTAAAAAGTTTAGACACGCGCATTTGCCACAAACATAACAAGGGCGTGATGACTAGCTCCATCACGAGACCAAAAACCATCGCGTTTGATGGTAATCCATGGATATAAACATCATACAATCGTGCTAGTCCGCCCACAAAAACAATCAGTGTAAGCGACTTTATAATAGTTCCATGTCGTTCAATATGCGGAACATGCATCCAAAATGTTAGGCCTATGGCCAATAACAACCCCGATAAATAACGGATGTGGCTCTCGAGAGAAATCATTAGGTCAGTTAAACCTGTACCAAGAATAATATAAGATAATCCGGCAATCACAGGGACAAAACCGCCAAGGATATAGGCTATCTGTAATGCTCTTTTTTCATGATTAGGGCTGATCATTTTTGATGGGCTTCAAAGAAATTGATAACATCTAATGGAAGTGTTGAATTTTTACCCAATTTTGAAAATGTACTCACAACATCGATATGATCAAGACCTTCATATCCTTTAATTTGAACGCTACCGCCCGTTTCATTGATCACCGCCGCAAGTTTTTTGTAATTAAATTTTCCTACAATGTCATCATCTTCCCCATAAAGAAGAAGCATTGGCGGCTCACCCCCATCAACATAAGTCGTGGCACGCATGAGGGGATAATTTGCGGGAGGTCCAAAGATATCAATGAGGTCTGGTTCATCTGGGTTAAAGGCATAGGGCCCAGCAATACCTGCAAAGCTAGCGATACTATTCTTTTTATTGAATTTTTCTAAATAGCGTTCATCAGTGGCTAACAGAGACGCCACATGTGCCCCCGATGAATGCCCAGAAATATGTATTCCATTGCCTTTGGCGATGTTATCATCAACCCAAGCCACGGCTTTGGCCGCATCATCAACAAAATAAGGGAATTTAACTTCGGGGTATTTTCTAAAATCAGGTATGGCTGTGACAAAACCATGCTTGGCAAAATAAGCGCCCACAAATTTATAATCTTCTTTTTTACCTTCGCTCCAACGTCCGCCATAGATAAAGACGACAGTTCCTTTGACTTTTTGATCTGCTGGAGGGCTATAAATATCTATTTTTTCAAATTCTTTTGAACCGTATGTCGCCGTTTCAACGGTATATCCATCGCCCAAAACAATAGAATTGTTGACAGCGGCGAGTCCCACAGAGGTGCATGCTGATAAAAAAAGTGCCAATGGCAGTGATAAAAGTTTTTTAAATGTCGTGAGCCGATTCATAGCGCTTACTTAGTACGTAAAGAGTGAAATACTAGAGATCATAATGATTATTTTTTGATTACTCTTTAATATAAGGCACCTAAGGGTGGTTTTCTTGATTTTTTTATAAAAGACAAGATTGTTGTTTTTCGCTTATATTCCCTCACTCACACCCCTAAAAATACGAATATTTTCATATATTTTTTGGCTAGATTTCCTATTTGTCCTATTTTGCTTGACGCTCTAAGGATAGGCTGTCATATAGAGGGTTCTATACTACTAATGCGAAAGGATTTTATAATGCAAAAAGGTACAGTAAAATGGTTTAACGAAACAAAGGGTTACGGATTTATCCAGCCAGAAAATGGCGGAGCAGATATCTTTGTTCATATAAGCGCTGTGCAAGCTGCAGGTTTACGCGGTCTTCAAGATGGTCAACCAGTTAGTTTTGACGTTGAAGCCGATCCAAAAACAAACAAATCAAGCGCTGTTAACTTACAAGAAGCCGCTTAATTTAACCGTTTTTAACGAACAGTTTCAATAAACAAATGCCTCTGCTCCACCACGTGGGTCGGAGGCTTTTTTTATGGCGCCGCTCTCATAATCCCAAGTGATGATTTGCATGTTGCCGTATGGCTGCGTCACTTTATTTAAGTTATGTCCTTTGCTCATAAGGCTTTGCGCCACTTCATCTGAAAATGCGCCTTCCTCATACGTGATTTCATCAGGGATATACTGGTGATGGAAGCGCGGTTTTGAAACAATATTCAAAGCATCCATTCCGTTCATCCAATCGAGGCTCGCCAAAAGCACCATAGAGATAATACGGGATCCGCCAGGGGTGCCGATAATGGCCAATCCTTTTTTCGATTCGACAAAAGTTGGTGTCATGCTTGAGAGCATACGTTTATTGGGTTCGATCTCATTGATTTTACCACCCACAAGCCCGTAAGCATTTTTTACGCCCGCTTTAATCGAAAAATCATCCATTTGATTGTTTAAAATCATACCTGTGCCCTTTGGCACGTAATTCGAGCCAAACCACAGATTAAGAGATTGCGTCACGGCAACGCGGTTTCCCTCTTTATCCATCACGGCAAAGTGAGTTGTTTGAGCGCCTTCATGTTTACTTGCCCCAATGTCATAGCTGTTGGTGGCGCGTTCCATTGAAAGATTAAGTAATTGTTTATCAATATAGTTGGGCGATGTTAAAAAACTAAGGTTCCGTTCATTAAAATCAGGATCACCCATATGAACAGAGCGTTCATAATACGCACGGCGCATAATTTCAGTGAGGATATGCACACGCTCCACCTTGTTCATAGTATCAAGGTCATAACGCTCTAGCATTGCCAGAATATTACCGATCACGCGTCCACCCGATGATGGTAGGTCGGGCATAATGTATTTTACATCCTTATATGTTGCCACATAAGGCGCGCGTTCAATCACATTATAATTCTTAAGGTCTTCCAGTGTCCAAATGCCACCATGTTTTTGAACATCTTTGATAAGATTTTGAGCAAACACGCCTTCATAAAAACCTTTTGCCCCTTGGTCGGCTATAATAGAGAGCGTTTTGGCTAAATCGGTTTGTTTTAATATCCAACCTTCTTTAGGGATTTCATTATTATCTAAAAATATTTTAGCCGTTTCTGGGTAATCCAACATTTTAGCGCGCTTATACGTCACACCAGAAATATAGCGATTATCAACGGGAAACCCTTGTTTAGCTAGTATAATGGCTGGCGTTAGATTTTGCTTTAAACCCAGTGCGCCGTAATTATTGGTTACTGTTTCAAATATTTTTGGCGCGGAGGGTATACCCGCCGCCAATGGCCCGTGCGTAGATGCCCCTTCTATAATTTCACCCTTATCATCAAGATACATATCGCGGTGTGCGTTATGGGGTGCTATTTCTCGTGCATCATAAAATTTATATCGATCATTTTTAGCGTCATAAATCAGCCAAAATCCGCCACCCGCTAAGCCAGAGCCAGCAGGTTCAACCACATTAAGCGCGGCGCTCACGGCAACAGCCGCATCAAACGCATTCCCGCCCATTTGTAAGATGTCTTCACCCGCTTTGGTGGCAAGTGGATGCGCACTGACGACAATAGATTGATTGGGCTTTAATTCGCTCGCATTCAACTCAAATGGAATTAAAAATAATGCAATCAGTAATAAACGTAGGAAATTCATAAATTCAGCCCTTTTTAAAAAGTTCAATCATGCGCGTGATAACCGCTTGTTTAGTCGTGCTTTTGCGCCATACAAGCCCTATAGAACGCTGTGGCGCAGGGGATGTAAAGGGAAGATAGACAATATCTTTTTCCCCTTTGCGAATGGCTATTTCGGGCATGAACGTAATCCCAGCGCCCGATTTAACCATCAAACGTAACGTTTCAAGGCTGGTGGCGCGAAAATCTGGCTCTTCACTCATATGATGCAATTGGCACACATCAAGCGCTTGATCACGGAGGCAATGCCCCTCCTCTAATAGTAACAATGTGTGGCCTTTAAGCATAGTTTGATTAATTTTTTTAAGTTTCGAGAGCGCGTGATCTTTGGGCACAGCCAAATAAAATGGGTCATTAAATAATGGCATACACTCGAGTCCTGCCTCATCAATGGGCAATGCCAAGAGCGCGGCATCAAGAGAACCCGCTTGTAATTTATCAATTAATTTTTCTGTTTTATCTTCAGTTAAGATCAATTTTAAGTCTTTAAATTCTTTGGTAATTTTTGGAACTATATCAGGAAATAAATAAGGAGAAAGCGTTGGAAAAGCGCCAAGAGCAAATTTTCCGCCCAATGGATTTTGTTCGCGCGCGGCGGTATCTTTCATATATTCAACTTCTCTTAAAATATCTTTTGCAGAAGTAACGATGGATTGCCCGACTTCGGTCACCATCACTTTTTTATTGGTGCGTTCGAAAATCTTAATGCCAAATTGGTCTTCAAGTTTTTTAATTTGACCGCTAAGAGATGGCTGAGACACAAAACAGCGCGTCGCCGCATCTGTAAAATTTTTCAACTCAGCCACAGCAACAACATATTCTAAATCACGTATATTCATATCATTAATCCATTATCAATAGTTTATGCCTATCATTACCATAGCAACAAAGAATTGTACAGATCTACGTGCGGCCTATATCACTAAGGCACAATAAATTTTTGAACTTAGGAGATATAATAATGACTATTGGCGTTGGCGAACAATTCCCCGCATATAATTTAACAGCCGTAGACGGTAAAAAATTCGATGATATCACCATCGATAACGTTTTCACACAAATCGATAATGACACCTACAAAGGCAAATGGACTGTGATGTTCTTTTATCCAAAAGATTTCACTTTTGTGTGTCCGACAGAAATCGCCGCTTTTGCAGACCTCAACGAAGAATTTCAAGATCGTGATGCACAATTGCTGACCACATCTACAGATTCTGAGTTCACGCATTGGGCGTGGCGCAAGCATCAAGAAGAATTGCGCGATTTACCAATCCCAATGCTCTCTGATATCAAACGCGAACTATCAACAGCGCTCGGTATTCTAGATCAAAATGCTGGCGTGGCACAACGCGCCGTGTTCATCATTGATCCAAGCGGTATCGTTCGTTTCTCGATGGTGACTGACCTCAATGTTGGTCGTAACCCTAAAGAAGTTTTACGTGTGCTTGATGCGTTGCAAACTGACGAGCTTTGCCCGTGTAATTGGAGCAAAGGCGACAGCACGATTAATTTAAATGATGCAACGTCTGATAAGAAAGTAGCATAAGTCATGTCCTTACAAGATTTGAAATCGCGTCTGCCAGAGTATGCCAAGGATACAAAATTAAATCTTGGCAAGACCATCAATGCCGATGAGTTAGAAGGCCTAAGCGCCAGTCAAACTTATGGTGTTGCTCTGGCGAGTGCCTATGCCACCAAAAATGCTGAGATCATCAAAGCTGTTACAGCCGAAGTATCCGATACTTTGAATGAGGCGCAAATTGAAGCCTCAAAAGCTGCGGCGACAATTATGGGCATGAACAATGTTTATTATCGCTTTGCCCATCTCGTGAGTGACAAAGATTATATGAGCATGCCAGCCAATTTGCGCATGAACATCATCGGTAACCCTGGCATTGATAAGGTAGACTTTGAGCTTATGTCTCTTGCCGTGTCGGCCATTAACGGTTGTGGCATGTGCATGGACGCCCATGTGAACGAAGTGCTCAAAGGTGGTATAAGCAAACAAGGTGTTCAAACATCTATCCGCATTGCCTCTGTCTTGATGGCGACAGCGCAAGCTTTGTCAATTGAAGGTGCGGTGAGCACATCAAAAAGCACTCAACAAGCCGCTTAAACTAAATAAACACTCATTTTTTAAAAAAGGCCTTTGAGATTGTACTCAAGGCCTTTTTCTTTGTCGAGATGCGGTTTTAACACAAAAGCTTTCCATCTTAATTTATTACGCTATATATAAATATCACAAGGAGCTTAAACCCATGAAATTTTTGTCACTCATCACTGCCGCCGCCCTTCTTATGACCTCAATGCCAGCTATGGCTGATAGCGACCGCCTGCCCGATGGTGTCACCACTATGAATATCAGCGTCACGGAAAGAGAAAAAGTTGAAGAAGATATGATCATCGCCAATCTTCAATATGAAGCCAAGGGTGACAAGGCCGCCACTGTGCAAGATGAAATCAATAAAGCGATGACCAAGGCTTTGGCGAGCGTTAAGAAAGACAAAGACATCGAAGTTTCTACCGAAAGTTATCGCGTTTATATGAGCGAACGCTATGAAAAACGTGGTGATAAAAAAATCAAAATAGATGAATGGCGCGGTTCACAGAGCATTACGATGAAAAGTGAAAATTTTGAAGCCATTCAAAAACTTACGGGCGAATTACAAGGCGCTGGTTTTTCAACATCAGGCTTTAGTTATACGCTAAGCCCCGAAAAACAACGCAGCGTACGAGAAACACTTTTAAAAGGTGCTGTGGACAAGCTTAAAAAACAATCAAGCGAAGCGGCTATGTTATTGAGTAAAAAGAGCTACGAAATCCGCGAAATTAATATTGATGGTGGTGGTTATTATCCCCGTCCTATGATGCGCGCCATGGCTATGGATATGGCTGAGAGTAAAATTGCGGCGCCTGTGGCCGAAGGCGGCGAGCAAGAAGTGACTTTAACCGTCAATGCTAGAGTGGAATTAAAATAACTAATTTATCGGCGGTATGTGTGCGATAACAGGTTTTGCGCGGTCTGGTTTTTCCAAGAACCCGTCTGTTAAGTTGTGATAAGCTTTGGCGGCGCGTATGAGTGCGCTTACACTTTCATCGCTTTCGTCTTTTTCACCAAACAACCAATGGTATTTGTTCTTGGACGTTAGGGCTACGCTTATGCCCCGTTTACAATTGGATAAGCACGAGGATTCAAGAACAAGAATATCTTCATCCTTATCCAAGGCTGCTCCAAGTTTTTGAAGTAAGACCTCGCCTCGCCCTTGGCTTTTAACACCAATGTCTTTTTCTTTCTTGCCGCATCCCGTGCAGACATAAATGTAGGATTGTTGCGATGTCATTAAAATAATTCCTTTAGCTTTGTATCAAAACGCACAGAAGGCTTAGCCTCTACATCTATCAACTTATTATCTTTATAAGGAATAACTAGTCTTTGTGCATGAAGCATTAAACCGCATACTTCGTTTTTATCACCATAAATAGTATCGCCTAAAATCGGCGTTCCAATATAATCTAAATGGACACGAATTTGGTGTGTGCGCCCTGTTTTGGGATGACATTCTATGAGCGCGTAATCATTCTTTTTATCGAGAATTTTTATTTGTGTAAGAGCACTTTGGCCCATCTCTTGATTAACTTCCATCCACCAACTGCGAGGGTCATCACTGCGTTTTGCCAATGGGGCATCAATGCTCATTTCATCTTTTGATGGGATCCCTTTTGTAATCGCTAGATATGTTTTTGTAATGCGTTTTGAAGCGAATAAATGATTGAGACGGCGTAAGGCTTGTTTTGTTTTACCAAATACCAAACATCCACTTGTGTCCCGATCAAGACGATGCGCCAGATGTGGCGGGCGCTTGGCATCTTTGTATAAGGCTTGAATAATATCTTCAACATTATCACCGCCCTTGGGGCCACTATGAACGGGCAGTCCACTGGGCTTATTAATGATCACCATATCGTAATCTTCATATAATATTTCCACCTTAAATGTCATGCATAATATCCTAGCCAGAAACCATAAAAAGAGATAGGCTTTTGCACAATATGAGCACAGATACACATAAAAATAAGAACATGACGTTATTGGTTATTGGTGCGATTGGTGTCGTGTTTGGCGACATTGGTACAAGCCCTTTATACGCCATCCGCGAGTCCTTTGAAGCGTTCAACCTTCCCACAGATCAGCTCCATATTTTAGGGCTTATGTCCCTAGTGTTCTGGCTCACGGTCATGATCGTTTCTGTCAAATATATCACATTCATTATGCGCGCCGATAATAATGGCGAAGGTGGTAACCTTGCATTATTAGCACTCGCACGCCGTCTAACGGCAACCAAACCGCGTATGTACGCACTCCTCGGATTATTGGGGATTGCTGGCGGATCATTATTTTTCTCGGATGCGGTTATCACGCCTGCTATTTCTGTGATGTCGGCGGTTGAGGGTCTGGAAATCATCCGCCCCGAGTTCAACCAATTTATTATCCCCATCGCTATGGGTATATTGTTTGTAATTTTTGTACTTCAACAATTTGGAACGGATAAAATTGGTAAACTTTATGGGCCAATAACCATCACTTGGTTTTCTGTGCTCGCCATCATGGGCACATGGTCCATCATCCAAAGCCCCGCTATTCTAGCTGCATTTAACCCTATGTACGCCGTTGAATTTTTCCTTGTCCATCCAGGTAAAAGTTTTTGGACATTGGGTGCTGCCGTATTGGTGGTCACGGGCGCCGAAGCTTTATATGCTGATATGGGGCATTTTGGTAAAAAACCCATTCGATATGGCTGGTTTCTTTTTGTATGGCCATGCTTATTACTCAATTATTTCGGGCAGTGCGCGTTATTATTGCGTGCGCCCCAAGCCATTAGCAATCCATTTTATTTGCTCGCGCCCGAATGGGGCATGGTGCCTTTATTAATACTCGCCACATTGGCCACCATTGTGGCCAGCCAAGCCGTTATTACGGGGACGTTTTCCGTTGTTCGCCAAGCCATCTTATTGGGTTATATTCCACGTTTGCGCATTTTATACACAAATGATGAATCCAAAGGACAAATTTACATTCCAACCGTTAATTGGCTGTTATTCATCGTCATTGTGATTGTTGTGTTGTCGTTCCAAAGTTCTGGCGCATTAGCTTCTGCCTATGGTGTGGCGATCACGGGTGGCATGCTTATCACCAGCACACTTTATATGGTTGTGGCGCGCCTCATGTGGAAATGGCACTGGTTACCTATTGCCGTGTTCGGCCTAACATTCTACTTGATTGAGGGTGCATTATTTGGTGCTAATTTGGTCAAAGTTGCACAAGGCGCGTGGTTACCTCTCGCCATTGGTGCCGTTTTGGTGCTTATATTTAGCACGTGGCAACGCGGGCAAAAACTGCTTCACGATCAACAACGTGTGAGTGCACAAAAAAATGAAGATTTCTTAAAAAATCTGAGCCGTGACAATTACGCAAATGTGTCTGGTACGGCTTTTTATCTTTCGCGTCAAACTGGGATTGTGCCACCGAGCTTTATTAAACAATTGCGACACACAAAAGTTTTACACGAACAAATAATTTTTCTAACCGTTCACATTACAAACGCGCCATATTTAGGCCCCGTTGACGAACGTTTTGTGATTGAAGATTTGGACAATAATATCAAACAAATCACGTTCAATTATGGGTTCAAAGAACGACCCGACATGCAACGCGATTTAGAACTCATAAAAAATCATGATATTCTATTTAATTGGCATGAAGCGAGTTTCTTCCTTGGTACTGAAAATATTGTGCCAATCAAAGGCCACGGTATGCCGATGTGGCGCGACTGGATATTCATGATGATGAAGCGTAATTCTGGGGATATTTTGACTTTTTTAAATTTGCCTCCAGAACGTGTTGTTGAATTGAAATCCCAACATATTGTTTAAATGAAAATCGAACAATTTGACTTCTTTCTTCCTGATGAATTGATCGCAACGCATCCGATTGAACCACGCGATCATGCAAGGCTTTTGCATGTCACATCAAACGATTTATCAGATCATCACGTATTTGACTTGCCCGATTTACTAAAGCCCAATGATTTGATCGTTTACAACAACAGCAAAGTTATTCCCGCGCGTCTTTATGGGCATCGCGCAGGATTAACAGGGAAAGTTGAGATATTACTTCATAAGAATATTGGCGGATCTAAATGGGAAGCATGGGCCAAACCAGCGCGTAAATTAGAAATTGGTGGCACTCTAATATTTGCGGATGATTTCAAAGCGCGCATTATTGATAAGCCAGATACAGGGTTTGTTCATATTGATTTTAACATGAAACCATCGGAACTTTTTCAAAAACTTGATCTTTATGGCCTCCCTCCATTGCCCCCTTACATCAAACGTGAGGCGATTAAAAAAGACACAGAGACCTACCAAACAATCTATGCCAAACATGAAGGCTCAGTGGCAGCGCCCACGGCTGGGTTGCATTTCACACCAGACTTAATGAAAGCCTTAAGAGATAAAAATATCAAAATGACCGAAGTCACGCTTCATGTTGGCGCGGGCACGTTTAAACCCGTGATGGTTGAGGATACAGATGATCACGTCATGCACGCTGAATTCGGAGAAATATCACAAGAAACTGCTGATTTAATTAATCAAACAAAACACAATGGTGGTCGGATTGTGGCTGTTGGAACAACCTCAACACGCCTCCTTGAAACCGCCTCCAACGATGATGGCTTGGTTGAGCCATATTGCGATGAAACAGCGATATTCATCACGCCTGGTTATCACTTCAAATGCGTGGATGTTTTAATGACTAATTTTCATCTTCCAAAAAGCACTCTTTTTATGTTGGTATCCGCTTTTATGAGCAAAGATAAAATGCAAAGTACTTACGCTCACGCTATTGAAAAGCGCTATAGGTTTTTCTCGTATGGCGATGCGTGTTTATTGGAATTATAAATCTAAAGTGCGGCTAATATTTTATTCGCGTATTCAGACAATGTGTCATCACGCGCACCCATGATCACGATCCGATCATTTGGTTGTGCCATTTTAATAATGTGATCAAAGGCTGCTTCTTTATTTTCCACCACACTTGCGTTTGGAACTTCGGTCGCAATAACATCTGATCCAATGGATTGATCCGTAGTGCCCCCTAAATATAAAGGGTTCGTAACAATTAGCCTATCGTTCTCATCCATAAATTTGGCGAAGTTTTGTCCCATCGCTGCACCTGTGAGTTTCAACATGCCAAACCCATGCGGTTGATAAAGAACAATAAGACGCCCATTTTTTTCTTTTAAAGCCGACATTGATCCAACCACTTTGTCAGGGTTGTGTGCAAAATCATCTATCACAGTGATATTATTTTTTGTGCCAACCGTTTCAAGACGGCGCTTTGTGCCCGTAAAATCTTTTAAAATTTCTTTCGCTTTTTGAACATCCAAACCAAGTTTTTCAATGACAGCAAGCGCAGCGCACGCATTGCTTTTATTGTGTTCCCCGATAACGGATAACTCTAGGTCGAGATGATCTTTAAGCGCATATAAAATTGATTTTTGTGGATGACGTTCGGCTAATTTCTTAGTCTCAACGTTATCAGCATTTAAAATTAAACAATCGCATCGCATCGCAAATTCATCAAATAAATCATGTAAGTCATCGACCGATTTATGATCAAGCGCGATATTTGTGATCACGGCAATTGATGGTTTAAAGTTTAAAAACGACCCATCACTTTCATCAGCCTCAGTCACAAAAATATCGCCTTGCCCCGTTAGCGCACTCGCATAGGGATACTCATCGCTCATGAAATTCGTCATCACCGCGCCGTTCATCACCGTTGGATCAGCGCCCAATTGATGAAGTATAAAAGCAATCATGGCCGTCACGGTCGATTTACCCGATGTACCTGCTGCGGCCACACGCGTTGTGGCATCATTGAACAATCGCGCCAAAAACGCCGCGCGATGAGTGATTGCAATATTTTGATCTAATGCGGACTTAATATCTGGAATGGTGGTCTCAACAGCCGTAGATGTGATCACTTCATCGATGCTATCGTTTACGCCTGATCCATCTTGTGGAAATATCGTTATATCTTTTGAGTGCAACCAATCAAATTTTTCCAACGTGCGCCCTTGATCATAACTACGATCAGAACCAGATACTTTGTAGCCTCTGGATTGAGCGATGAGTGCGAGCGGTAACATACCGCTACCACCTATCCCGCAAAAAAAGAGGTTTTTAGACAATGAATTTTTTTATTATTTGGTTTCGTATGACGCAGCGCGTTTTGGTTTGCCCTCACCTACGGCCTCATCACCCAATCGATTCATAGTGGTTTGGTAAAGCGGTTTGTCGGCAACGCGTTCTTCGGCTGATTCGAGCGCCATCAATAGACGTTGATCAAGATGAGAGAATATCTCAGCCAAAGCTTCATTCATAGCGCGCCATAAAGGTGATGCCGTGGCAATCATTTCTTTACCTTGTGGTGTCAACGCCATGATTTTGGAACGCTTATCAGCAGGGTCCACCTTGAGTGCAATTAATTTTTTGGTCTTCAATGCTTTGGCTTTTTGTGAAATGTGCGCATGGCTTGATCCCAAGTAATTTTGAGCTTTACGAAGGCACATATCACCCTCTTGGTACAACAACATAAGGAGTGGGAACACAGACGATTCAAGATCATGACCCTGAGATTTATAGAGCGCGTTCATGTCTGTCGTCAGATCATCTGATAATCGTTTCAAACGCGAGCTTAATCCCATTAACCCTAAATTTTGTAGGTAATCCATATCTTATTCATCCCTTGTATCGTTCTTACTTATGAAAGACATTATATAAAGCACAAGATTATCTTGGAGTGCAAGATTATTTTTAATAAAAATTAATTGTCGCTCATTTTGAGCGCTTCAATAAAAGCGCTTTGCGGGATATCAACATTCCCGTATTGACGCATCTTCTTCTTACCTTTTTTCTGTTTATCGAGCAATTTACGTTTACGCGAGGCATCACCGCCATAACATTTGGCTGTCACATCTTTACGCATAGCGGACAGGCTTTCACGAGCGATGATTTTACCACCCAAGGCCGCTTGGATCGCCACTGAGAATAATTGACGCGGGACAAGGTCTTTGAGACGTTCGCATAATTGACGTCCCCTACGCTCGGCTTGTGATTTATGAACGATCATTGCGAGCGCATCAACACTCTCGCCATTCACAAGGATTTCCATTTTCACAAGATCGCCCTCTTCAAAATCATCAAGCACATAATCAAAACTCGCATAACCGCGCGTGATGGATTTCAAACGATCATAAAAATCAAATACAATTTCATTCAATGGCAAACGATATACCGCCATAGCGCGCGCGCCCGCATAAGTAAGGTCAAGCTGGACACCGCGGCGCTCTTGGCACAATTGCAACACTGAACCTAGATACTCATCTGGCACCATAATGGTCGCTTTTATCATCGGCTCTTGGATGGTTTTAATATAGGTCGCATCGGGCATATCAACGGGATTATAAATTTCGGATGTGACATTCTTGGTATCGGTCACTTTGTACACCACAGATGGCGCGGTTGGGATAAGATCGAGATCAAATTCACGTGATAAGCGTTCTTGGATAATCTCCATGTGAAGAAGCCCTAAGAAACCACAACGGAATCCCATACCAAGTGCTTGTGAGCTTTCGGCTTCGTGATGAAGCGAGGCATCATTTAATGTTAGCTTTCCTATGCTGTCGCGCAAATCTTCGTAATCCGATGCGTCCACTGGGAATAATGAACAAAACACCATTGGTACGGACGGCTTAAATCCTTCAAGCATTTGCGTTGCAGGTTTACGATCATCGGTGATGGTGTCCCCAACTTTGGTTTCTGAAATATCTTTAATTGAGGCTGTGATAAAGCCCATTTCACCAGGGTTGAGTATATTGGTTTCAAGCATTGTGGGCGTAAACACACCCACCCGGTCACATTCACGTGTTGCGCCATTGCTCATGAAGCGGATTTTTTGGCCTTTTTTAATTTGCCCATCAATCACACGCAATAGAATCACAACGCCAAGATAGGCATCATACCAACTGTCCACAAGTAACGCAGTGAGTTTACCGTTCACATCACCCTTTGGGGCAGGTAGACGTTTAACGATGGCTTCACACACATCCTCAATACCAATACCAGATTTACCAGAGGCTGGTACGGCTTCACTAGCATCAATACCAATAACATCTTCAATTTGTTGACGCACACGCTCTGGGTCAGCGGCTGGCAAATCAATTTTATTGAGAATTGGAATAATTTCATGATTCCGTTCAATGGCTTGGTACACATTTGCAAGCGTTTGCGCCTCAACGCCTTGAGAGGCATCAACCACTAATAATGATCCTTCGCACGCCGCCAAGCTACGTGATACTTCATAGGCAAAATCAACGTGCCCCGGTGTGTCCATCAAATTGAGTTGATACGTTAATCCGTCTTTGGCTTTATAGCTCAAGCGCACTGTTTGGGCTTTGATTGTGATTCCGCGCTCGCGCTCAATATCCATGCTATCGAGCATTTGTTCTTTCATGTCGCGTTTTTCAACGCCACCACAAAATTCAATAAGGCGATCGGCAAGCGTTGATTTCCCATGATCAATATGAGCAATGATCGCAAAGTTACGAATAAGGTCTAGTGGTGTTTTATTTTCAGACATAGCGCTTATGTGTAGAGTATTTTTACACGCTTTTCCAGTGTCGATTTTATCATCAAGATGGTCTTGACGGCGCGCTCATATATCCGCACAACATGGAGGCATGAGTGAATATTATAAAATCGGATTATTACCCGATGAAACCACCGCCGCGTTATTAATAGACAACGCCAATTTATTGCGCCCGCACACAAATGGCTATTTATTAGGTGATAACGCCATGGCTCATATCACAGTGTGCCAATTTAAAGCTGAGGTCGATCAAATCGAGGCCCTCCAACACGCTCTTAAAGAATTGCCACAAGCGATGACTCTTAAAACATTGGATATCACTGTGCGCGCGGGCACAGACACGCATCTTGGCTTTGATTGGATTGAAACGGGAATAGAGTCAGAACCTGATTTGTGGACTTTACAAAAATCAGTCTATGCGATCCTTAAAGACAACAAATGCGATCCAATCACCGATATGGAGACTTATAGCCCTCACATTACTTATGGACGTGTGGCGTCCAATATGGGGGATGAGTATATAACTTCAAGACTAAAAGATATTCCCACCAACATCGCAACCACACTCGCACTCGGGCATTCAACGGTCAATGGCGAATGGATAAAAACAATTTCTACATTCTAAAGACTTATGTTATTGTGAATTAGATAAAGTGGGATTTGAAGGGTAGCTTGCACCACTATAAAAAAGCTAAAGCACTGCGTTATGCAGACCCATAACTTTGGTTTTAAGAGGTCTGCGAGAAGAAGTCTCTTTTATAGCCATACTAAAAGGAGACTAAAATGACAAAACCCAATATTTTAAAATCTAGAGTAGCTTGTCGGTTTCGTGAAATTTTTGCTCAATCTGAAGATTCTATATTCACAGCTCCCTGCGAAGTGGGAGGTAATACTAGTTTTCCGAACAACCAATATTGCCCTCTTTAGGACGACAGTCACTACTACTTCTGCAAACTAGAAATTTTTCAGATGATCATCAATATGTAGAATTTGAAGGAGCCATTATTCACCCCCCTAAAAAACCTAAAGAAACATGGCAAGCAGAAGTGTCCTCTCAAACATACGAACCGGATTGGAGCAGTTCTTATAGTTTTAAAGATCATATTATTGATGAAAATAGGAATAGTTACAGAAAAGACACGGCTTTAGGAACACGTTATGTTTGTACACACTTCGATAAAGCCTGTGATCAATTTTTTAACTTAGCAGGTTACCCACGCGGACGAGGTGTCGAAAGTGAAAAATCTTTTTTAGATGGCTCTTTTAATGATGTAGAATTTCAATTGGCGTTTGCAAATACATTACTCATACTCACTTTGCACTATGATAAGCCAGTACGTCGTTATTATGAAATCATTGATAGTGAACAAATATTTCCTAAACCACAGCATGGTGGATTTGCACCATGAAATTATAAGAAAATCTGTAATCGCTTCAAATTGACCGCGAAAATTCGACTTTTAGGAGAAGATCGGCGGAGCGTGGTCAATCCACGTGAGTACGATATTTTTCTCAAAGACGGATTTGGAGCGCAATTTTAAGTGATTTTAATGGTGTACGGGTTGGCCCATAACATGGATGGGTGCGTCACCCGCGCCCCATACATAGATCGCTACGAATAAGAACAGCCATACAACATCCACGAAATGCCAATACCA
>JBBKXB010000051.1:0-11710 GCA_037969255.1 Bdellovibrionales bacterium
AAAGTTCTATAATGCATTAGCCTGTTAGGTATGAAACGCGCAAGACAAACAAAAATAGTGGCCACACTTGGCCCCGCCTCCCACGACATAATCCCTCAATTGTTTGAAGCGGGTGTTGATGTGTTTCGCGTTAATTTTTCGCACGCTGATCCCAAAGGCGCAGAGGAATTGATCACTAAAATACGCGCAGCCGAGAAAAAATTTAATCGTCCCGTTATGGCGCTTGCCGATCTTCAAGGTCCCAAAATTCGTATGGGTAATATCCCTGAAACTTTGGTAAAAAAAGGCGACACGTTAAAACTTGGTGATAAAGGACTCGACCTCCCTCATCCCGAGATTTTCAAAGTGCTTAAAAAAGGCGACGCCATACTTATTGATGATGGACGCTTGCGCCTTACCGTTTTAAAAAACGATGGCAAAACGATGGAAGCGCGCGCTGAAAACACGCATAAGCTACTTCCTCGTAAAGGCATCAATCTACCAGGGCGCGTATTGCCTTTGCCTGCGCTCACGGATAAAGACAAAAAGGATTTAAAAACCGCATTAAAGCTTGATTTTGATTGGATTGCTTTATCATTTGTGCAAACGGCGGATGATGTACGCGAAGCGCGCGCTTTAATCAAAAACAAAGCCAAACTCATGGTGAAGCTTGAAAAACCATCCGCACTTGATCAACTTGATGAAATCATTGAACTATGCGATGGCGTGATGCTCGCACGCGGTGATCTGGGCGTTGAGATACCGATTGAACACGTACCGCCCACACAAAAACGTGTTGTGCATGCCGTGCGCGCCGCCGCCAAGCCCATTATTGTCGCCACGCAAATGCTTGAATCCATGATCTCAAGCCCGTTCCCAACACGCGCCGAGGCGTCCGATGTCGCCACCGCCATATATGATGGCGCTGACGCTGTGATGCTCTCTGGAGAGACCGCGAGCGGATTATACCCTATTGAGGCCGTATCCATGATGGATCGCATCGCGCAAAGCGTTGAAACTGATCCGTCATACCTTGAAAATATAATGGAAACCTATTGGGACACAGAAGAAGATATTGAGGCCGATGTGATCGCACGCGCCGCCGCCCATGCCGCCGAAGAATTAGATGCTAAATTTATTGTGAGCTATACTACGAGTGGCGCAACGTCATTATTAACGGCTCGTCAACGTCCCTCTATGCCAATCTTAAGCCTGACACCCAACGAAAAAGTAGCGCGTCAGATGTCTCTGTCGTACGGCGTACATGCCGTTGTCATTCAGCCACCAAAACGCCTTTCTGATTTGGAAAAATTCGCCACCAAAATTGCGATTGATCAAGGACTTGGCGCTTGCAAAAAAGGCACGTGCCATTTCGTGATGACAGCAGGCACACCGTTCGGGGTTAAAGGCACCACAAACACAATGCGCGTTGCCACACTTAAAAAATAACTATTTCTTTTTCATAATTATTGCACTATTTTATCTATTATGAATGATCAATCTGTAAAAATTACCGATCCTGAAGGTCTCGTCCCAAGCGAACTCACACTAGAATTTGCCAAATTTGCCAAAGACAATTGGCAGGCTATCTTTTGGGGAATGTATGGCCGCACAGAAATTGAGCAATTTATGGGAAGCGTGTTAAGCCAAATTAACACTGAACAGAACTCTATCGCCACCCTTTCTAGATACGATGCTACAAGCAATGAAGCCTTTGCTCTAATTCGAAGAGGATATATTGCTGTTTCTGAAATCGATAGTTCAAATGAAAAAAAACGTCATGTAAGGGTTACTCTTGCTGGGTGTCTGCACATATTGGCTCACGCGGCACAAAAGCACAGCATTACACCAGAAAATGCAGGACTAGAGCCAGCGCTCAAAGAACTCGTGCCCAAAGTAACGGCCGCACAAAAAGCCAACAAAATTAGCTAAGGTTTAACTCCCGACATTCCAAAGAACAGTGTGCAAACAGCGCATTGAATCGGCGACCACAGCATTGCGGATCATCACCCCACCCACGGGCTGAATAGCGGTATAGATCAACACATACTCGCCAAACATTTCCATCGTAATGTTAAACGGAAATTTCTCGTCTGGGATATAACGCGCATCACGTAAATTAGTGGGATTAACGCTCCAATGATGGGATCGCCTACTACTCTCAGGCGCAACCACTTTATAGCTTCTTTTCAAACGTTTCCGCCGTTCAATAAATTGCTTTTGCCAATCAGGAAACACAAGGTGCTGTTTTTGACCATTGGTAATTGCCAGCATATGCCCCGCATCGGTATCATCGGGCAAATTTCGCATCACCGCTATAACTTGATCATAAGCACGGCGCAAACCATCAAACCCATCATAAAATTGCACATCAATACGCGAGTCATGGCTAACGAGGCTTGATAAAATCGGCACGGCTTGACGCATATCCTCAAGCAACAATTCTTGACGCGCTAAAATGTCCTCCGGTTTGGTGCCTTTATATTTCCAGCGCCGACCCTCTTTGATTTTTTGCAGATACCCCATATCCAAAAGACGGTTAATGGCCAAATCAATGGTCGAGCGATTAATGCCCGTGGCTTTGGTGATTTCGTGTGTGAAAGCGCCCAGAGCACGAGAGAGACAAAACGTATATATTTTAATGTCCGTTTCTTTTAATCCAACAGACTCTAATGTTTTATTAATATCCACACTCATAACTATAAAATACCATAAATAATGTTATTTTTACAACCAGAAACTAATTCTTTATAATTATTTTTCATATTAAAGGAGCGTGCTAAGTGGATTTATTACATACAAATGAGTTTTGGTTTTTATTAATCGTTGCCGTGAGCTACGCACTGGTGCTGGGTAGCTATGCCATCAGTCGCCAAGCGTTAATGGTGTTTTTTAGTGTTTTCTACGTTATTTTATTGACCGCTGGCATGTACACATCCGAAGTGTTTGGCGTTTTCGCAGCTACGGGGAGCATCATGTATGCAGGAAGCTTTTTGGTTACCGACATAATGGCCGAAAAATATGGCCGCTCTGAAGCACGTAAGTATATGTATATCCAGCTCGCCGTATCCTTACTTATCCCGCTTCTAAGCTGGCTTGCTTTACAAGCAACGCCAATTGAAGCTTCAATAGAACGCCACGAACAATTACAACACGTTTTTTCTAACAGCTTTAGAATCTCCATTGCCATGGTTGCGACCATAGCCATTGCTCAAAACTTTGATATTTGGCTCTTCCATTTCATCAAAAAAATCACGGGTGAAAAGCATTTATGGCTGCGTAACAACCTTAGTACGGCGGTATCACAATTCATGGACTCGTTTATCTTTTGGGGTATTGCCATGTACGGGATCGCACCCAATCTATGGCAGATCATTTTATCGGCGTACGTTATCAAACTGATTGCCGCCGCCATCGATACGCCGTTTATCTATCTAGTTAAAAAAATTACACCTCTTGATGAACGAAAATAGAGTCTTGCCCCTTGCCCATAACTTTTGCTAGAACATCTTTATGGCTAAAGTCGGAGTTGCACGAGCGGTCAAGCTCACAGGAAAATCTAAATCAACCATTCAACGCGCGATGAATGACGGTAAAATGTCATTTCACACGAGCGATAAGGGCACGCGCATCATTGACGTGTCCGAATTAGAACGCGTGTTTGGTTTGGACGAGCAAGTGGCTGAAAAAGCGGCTAAAAAGCCATCAAAAGGCATGGCCAATGTTGCTGAATTGGAACGCATTCAATTGCGCGCCAAATCTCTTGAAGATCAAATGTATTTGCTTTCTGAACAATTAGATGATGTGAAAGCACAGCGCGAGGACTGGAAAAAGCAAGCGCAACAACTCGCCATCACGCATCAAACCACACAAGATCAAGCCCAAGGCTTTAAAACGCAAGCTGATGAAGCGCGCGCTCAAATAGATGAAGCTCAAAAACGCGCTGATGCCGAAAAACAAGCCGCCAACGAGGCTAAAGTCAAAGCGGATCAAGCTGAAAGAGACCTAGAAAATTTGCGTCAAACTGCGCACAAGATGAAGCAAAAAATACTGCAACAGCAAAAAGAAGTGGCCGATGCCAAAAAACCTAAAGGTTTACTCGGCTTACTTGGCTTGGGCGGAAAATAACCACTCTCTTATAATTTTTGGCATAGAGTTTGCAATTATCTAAGCATGATTGATCATTCAGCCATTTCGGACTTATTAGGCGCGCCAAAGCAAGTGGCCAACGCCATCCAAAATGCCAGTAATCGTACAGGCGTAGATTTTTCCTATCTACTCAACCAAGCCAAGGTCGAAAGCTCGTTTCAAACGGATGCCAAGGCCAAAACAAGCTCAGCCACGGGTCTTTACCAATTTATTGACCAAACATGGCTGGGTATGGTTAAAAACCACGGCGCAGAGTATGGTAAGCCCGATTGGGCGAATGCCATATCCTCGCAAAATGGCAAACATTATGTGTCCAACCCTGCTCTTAAATCCACGATCATGAACGCTCGTAAAGATGCTGAGTTTTCGGCATTAATGGCGGGTGAATTTGCCAGCGACAATAAATCCGTGCTTGAAACTAAGGTTAACAAAGACATTAACGCCACTGACCTTTATATGGCACATTTCTTGGGTGCTGGTGGGGCTAGCACATTCTTAAACGCCCTTGAAAGCAATCCCAACCAGCGCGCCGATACAGTGATGTCGAGCGCTGCACGCTCTAATAAAAACGTATTTTATCATAAAAATGGCTCTGCCAAATCCGTGGCTGAAGTTTACCAAAACTTTGCCGCCAAAATGGATGACGGCGGATCAAACACTGTGCTCGTTAAAAACAAAAATAGCCTGCCCAATAAAATTGCAAGCACGTCCTATTTAGATAGTTATTACGCGGGTAATGACGCCTCCGATGTCGCCCGTATCATGGGTACGAAATCGGCCACAGAACGCAGCGCCTCACAACGTTCTTACAATCCTGTGCCTATACAATCCTCTATTGAAGCGCGCATTGGCGGTGACCTTCTCTCTGGTCCACTTTTGGCATTATTCACCCGTAATAGTGACGATGGACGGGATAATTTTTATAAATTTAACAATTGATATGGACAGCCCGTAAAAAAGCCTTAGTCTTACAATCATGTTAACGTATTTCACGCCAGCCCAGCGCAACGGGCACATTCCGATTTCTCTCGTAACCACTGACACGCTTGATGCGTGGAAAAAGGACAATAGCGAACTTGCTAAACAATTGGGTCATCAAAACTTTTCTGGTAACGCCAACGAAACCGCTATTTTGCGCGGTGATGACCACGTCCCTATTCATGTGTTGTTTGCTACGCCTGAAAAACTCAGCTTTTATGATATGGCGAGTTTACCAGCGCAATTGGTTAAACTACTCCCAAGCGGTTTTTTAGAAAAACAAAGCTTTAAAATCACCAAAAATTTGGATGATACTGAGGCCTATCACGCATATTGCGGGTGGGCATTGGGGTGTAAACCACTTGAAAAAGACAAATTAGGAAAACCACAGACATTGCCAAAACTCGCCGCTGATATGGATCACGGTTATGCCGAGGCTGAAAGCATGATTGAATCAATTCTAATGCTCCGAGAGCTTGTGGATCGCCCTGCCAATCAGCTTGGTCCCGTAGAATTAGAACAAGAAATTGTTAAAGTTGCCAAGCAATACGACACAAAAATAAAAGTGATTGCTGATCAAGAATTATTGGATCAAAACTTCCCTATGATTTACACGGTTGGTATGGCGAGCGTTCGTCGTCCGCGCCTCGTGGAAGTCAAATGGGGTAAGGACACTGATCCAAAGCTCACACTCGTTGGTAAAGGTGTTTGTTTTGACAGTGGTGGTTTGGATATCAAAGGATCGGTTGGTATGCGCACCATGAAAAAAGATATGGGCGGATCGGCGCATGTTCTCGCGCTCGCCAAACTCATTATGGATGCCAAATTGCCTGTTCAATTAACACTTCTTGTGGCCGCTGTTGAAAACAGCATTGATGGCAATGCGTACCGCCCTGGCGATGTGTACACCACGCGCAAAGGTCTCACCGTTGAAATTGGTAACACAGATGCCGAAGGACGCTTGATACTCTCTGACACCCTTACATATGGCGCGGAAAGCAAGCCAGAGCTTATGCTTGATTTTGCCACACTCACAGGCGCCGCACGTGTGGCCATGGGACAAGATTTAGTCCCTGTATTCGCTAACAAAAAAGAGAGTGCCGATGGTATGTATCAAGCGGGCGTTGATACCGAAGACGCCGTTTGGCCAATGCCTTTATGGGGTGGCTATCGCGCGGATTTGGACACGGATGTGGCCGACATGTGCTCTACGGGTGGTAAGGCTGGCATGATTACAGCCGCCTTATTCTTACAAGCTTTCGCAGGGTCTGATACGGATTGGATGCACTACGATATTTATGCCAACCGTGACGATGCAAAACCAGGGCGTCCAAAAGGCGCAATGGATTGCGGTCTACGCGCAACATTCAAATATCTACAAACTCGGTTTGGTTAGAATTAATTTGTGGACGCCTTTACCATCTCTTAAACAGGTATAGGGCATTTTTCTTCCCTCTTCTGCCTCCTTAACATTTACATATAAAGCGTCTTCACCTGTAATCTTAGCCCTACTTACATTGATAACTTGATCTAAGCAAAATTCTTTACGTAGACGCGATACTAAATCTTTCGCGTCTTGGGCGTTTTCAGCCTTCTCTCTCGCCGCTCTCCAAACTTCCTGTTTGCGGTAGTATGGTAAGTACTTCTCTTCATCTGGTGATAAATTTTCCACTGGTATAGATGCCTCTATTATGACATTAACTTTTTTATCCTCCATCAAAATATCTGCGGAGGCCTCGGTCACTGGATCTATAACATTATAATAGTACGTATATACCCCGTAATTATTTTCTATACCCATAGTAAAATCAACTGCGTAAGATTTAAGAAGTTCTTCATAAACATATTTTTGTTTCAATTCTTTCTCAGTTGGTGATTCTGGTACGGGAGGACGATGGTCGCATCCCGTTAAAGCGGTTGCTGCAAAAGCCAATGCGGGGGCTAGTAGAAATTTCATTATACATCTCCTTAAAGTTACATATTCTAGGAAAAATAAATCAATTTATTCATTATGTCAACAATTAATTTTTAAGACGGCAACTCGCGCCCACAACACTTGATTTGGCTGGCTCTTTATTAGCGCCATCATCATTGAGTGTCATCGTCATCAAATCTTGCACCTTTTCAAAGCGTCTCCAACGAAGTGATTGCCAATCTAAAAATCTCAAAGCAATGCGGTAACGCTCACGCTCCCATAAGGGAAGATCATGTTTGATATAAGGTTTGTGCCAGCCAACAACATCCACAACGCCGTGATCACGCACCACACGCGCCGCCTCGGCCATTATGGTCTCGCGCTCCTCGCTCACATCAAAACTATGCACAAGTATAATTTGATCAAGAGCGTTATTGCCAAATGGCAGACGCTTATTATCCTCAAATGGGATAAAGTCTGCACCTGTGAGATTTGGCAATATTGACCAAATCACTGTTTTTTCATTCTTTTTTATAATTTTTTTGTTTAGTTTGTCTTGGAGGCGCGAAAATCTATATGCACCTTTTTTACCTGCATAATATTGAGGGACAAATTTCTTCATACCTATTTATATATAGTTAGGCAGCGCTTCTAGCAATGGTTTATCGGCGGGTAATGCCGAGAACTCTGCCAAATCATCGACCTTGACCCATTGCTTAGATTGGTGGTCATTGAGTTTGATCTTACCGCTCCAAACGTCAACCAAATATAATAAAATCACAACGTGACGCACTTCGTAATCATAACTGGCAAATCCAGCGGGGCGAATATCCGTGATCTTTACTTTGATGGATAATTCTTCATTCAATTCCCGTATGAGCGCTTGTTCAGGGGTTTCCCCTTTTTCAATCTTACCGCCCGGAAATTCCCATTCACTGGGGTGTAGGCCTTCTTTATCTCTTTGGCACATGAGTACCGCATTTTTATCAATATCATAGAGAGCGCCAGCGGCCACGAGAACCACTGGCGTTATTTTTTTAGATGTCATTTAAACGCTTATTGAGCTGTTGGAGCTGTTGGAGCTGGTTCTGCGGCTGGATCCGCCTCGCCGTCCATTGGCTCTTTTTCTGGTGTAGAAAAATCCCCGTCCATCATCGCACCATCACCAGCTTCAAGAGGCTTGGCTTCAACGGGGACGTCCTCTACCACTGGTTCAGCCACAGCTGTTTTATCAACAATTTCAGCCTCAGCGCGCCATTTTTCAACAATCTGTTTGATCACTTTTTGACGTTCTTCACCCACCAAACCTTCACGGACTTGTTCAAATGTAGGCTTAGGCTTAACGCGCTTGTCTACGACCATAATCACGTGATAGCCAAATCCAGTTTTCACTGGATCTTGTGTCAACGCGCCTTCATCCATAGCAAATACAACTTTGGCAAATTCTGGCACCATTTGATCTTTTGTGAAATATCCTAAATCACCGCCTTGCGCCGCATTGCCTTTATCAAGACTGTTGGTCGCGGCCAATTTCTCAAAAGAAGCACCATTATTAATTTGATCAATTAAATCAGCGGCAACGCCTTTGTCTTTAACCAAGATGTGACGGGCGCGAACTTCAGTCAGATCAGGAAGTTTCGCGATTTGTGCATCATAATTGGCACGAAGCGATTCATCTGTGATCGCACCATCCGCAACGCTATCAAGATAGGCTGTACGCAAGATTTGATTGCGTGAAGTGCGCAATTGTTCAGCAACCATTGGATCAGAAGCAATATCAGAACCCTTCATATTTTGATCCACTAATGTTTCTAAAATAAGGTTTTCTCTGACCACACGCTCTTGTTCAACGGGCGGGAGTTGCGCAAATAAAGCACCAGTACGGCTTGCGATAAACGCTTTGCGATCTGCGATCATGTTTTGCGTGATTTCTTTACCATTGACGGTCACAACGACTTCGCTGTTGTCATTCGCCATGACGGGGCTAAGCGATGTTGAGCTCATTACATCTGTTGATGTTGCGCTATCATATAAATGATAACCTCCCGCACCTATGGCCACAGCCACTATAAATCCGCCGACGAGTAATACATTATTGGTCATTTCAAATGATCCTTTCTTAAAACTTTGATATTAATTAATTCCATACTTGATCTATCATATCTGTACTAGAAAACAAGTGGTGACGGATTTCGTTCCTTTTTATATTCACCGTTATAATCCGTTTAATTTTATTTGCGTGCACACATAATTTAAAGATATAATTTTTTTTCTTGTAATATATCACCTCTCAACTTTGTTCAAATATGCGAGTGACCCTGATGCCCATTATAATGTTAATTCTATTCCTCCTTTTGGTGTCTTGCCTCCCACAAGAGAAAAACCCTGTGGCAGGGTCAGGTATGTGGGAAATCACAAATGTGGCTGGACAGCCCGTGTTGGAGTATTCATCTGAATTTAAACATAAGCCTCGCCCTTATATAACCTTAGATCAAATTGGTAATGGACCGATAACGGTTGGTGGGTATTCAGGGTGTAACAACTATGGAGGCGTTATTGATTATACTCAAAGTGGTGATCAACAAAACATTGTATCGGATATGATGCATTGCGGTGAAGATATTGCGGTACAAGAAATGAATATTTTTTATATTTTATCTAACAATCCTGAGTTTTCATTCGATTACAACACCAAAACGATGTGGGCTAAAACCAAAGATGGACGCTCTTTTACTGGCAAACAAATTGTTGATAATCGTAAAAACATTATCGGTCAGTGGAAAGTCGTAAGCCTTAATGGTGTCGAATTTGTTGAAGGAGAGGATAACCCTTATATTTATGTTTATATTCAAGACACAACTATCAAAGCACAATCCCAATGCATTCCGTTCTCGTGGACATACGAAACTCAAGGCCCTAAAATCTCTTTGTCTTATGCCTCTTTAATAAACGAGAATGGTCAGCTTATGGTTACTTGCGCGCGTGGACTTAGTGATCACGAAAATAAGTTTTCTGATGCGATGGATGAGGCCACTGAATACACTGTTAATGATTTAGGACAAGTGGTTATAACCTCACCCAAGGGAAACATTATACTAGCCCCTAAGTAGTAATAATTGCCTAATTTTATTGACTATGCCCCTTTGCCTCATTATGTATCATAACCATGTTAAAACTCTTATCCCGTGTCTTTGGATCATCAAATGATCGTGAGCTAAAAAAGCTCTATCCTATAGTAAACCAAATCAATGAGTTAGAGCCTTCTATGGTGGCGCTCTCGGATACGGAATTACGTGCGAAAACTGACGAATATAAAACGCGCATAGCGGGTGGCGAAGGGCTTGACCAATTGTTGCCCGAGGCCTTTGCCACAGTGCGCGAGGCCGCAAAACGTGTTTTGGGTCAACGCCATTTCGATGTGCAAATGATGGGTGGTATTGTTCAACATCAAGGTAAAATCTCTGAAATGCGCACGGGTGAAGGTAAAACATTGGTATCAACCCTTGCTTCCTACCTTAATGCCTTATCAGGGCGCGGTGTGCATGTTGTGACCGTGAATGATTATCTTGCCCGCCGTGACGCGGAATGGATGGGCCAAGTTTTTGAATTTTTGGGTATGAGCGTTGGTGTTGTTATTCCCAATATGCCAGACCCGATGCGCAAACACGCCTATGCCGCCGATATAACGTATTCAACAAATAACGAACTTGGCTTTGATTATTTGCGCGACAACATGAAATACCGTGTAGAAGATTTAGTGCAACGCCCGTTTAACTTTGCCATCATTGATGAAGTTGACTCCATTTTAATTGATGAGGCCAGAACACCTCTTATTATTTCAGGTGCTGCCGAGGATTCATCCGCACTTTACATGGCGATGAACAACCTCATGCCAAAGCTTACCGAGGATCATTTCGAGCTTGATGAAAAAGCCAAACAAGTGCAATTCACCGAAGAAGGCACAGAAGCGTTTGAAGAAATTTTACGAGACGCTGGGCTGTTTGCAGAAGATTCAATATCAATGTATGACAGCGAAAACGTGGCCGTTGTGCATCACGCGATGGCTGCTCTTCGCGCTCACAAATTGTTCCGCAAAGACACGGATTACGTGGTTAACAATGGCAAAGTTGTGATTATTGATGAATTTACAGGTCGTATGATGGATGGTCGCCGTTATTCTGATGGTCTCCACCAAGCCATTGAAGCCAAAGAAGGTGTTGATATTCAACAAGAAAATCAAACGCTTGCTTCCGTCACATTCCAAAATTATTTCCGCCTTTACCCAAAACTCGCGGGTATGACAGGTACAGCGATGACCGAGGCCGAGGAGTTTGCCGAAATTTACGGTCTTGAAGTTGTTGATATTCCAACAAATCTTGAGGTCGCTCGTCTCGATGAAAACGATAAAATTTTCAAAAGCTTTGATGATAAATTCAACGCCATTGTGAACATCATCGAAGAATGCCAAAAACGTCAACAGCCCGTATTGGTGGGCACTACGTCCATTGAAAAATCTGAAAAACTTTCTCACGCGCTTAAAAAACGCAACGTTAAGCACGCCGTACTTAACGCGCGCCAACATGAAAATGAAGCCTTTATTGTCGCACAAGCGGGTCGTCCCAATGCCGTCACCATTGCCACAAATATGGCGGGACGCGGTACAGATATCCAATTGGGTGGTAATTTGGA
>JBBKXB010000052.1:0-4487 GCA_037969255.1 Bdellovibrionales bacterium
GAAAGCCCATAAATGTTTGAAGCCATTAGCAATTTAATACACGATTACCAAGCCACCATCGGTCTTATAATACTCGTTGCCATGTTTGCTGGCTTTGTGATGGAACGTTACCCTGCCACGGTTGTCGCTGTGCTTGGTGTGTGTACATTCCTGTTCCTTGATATCATTAATGCTGACCAATTGTTTTCAGTGTTTTCCAATTCAGCGCCCATCACCATTGGCGCAATGTTTATTCTCACGGGCGCGCTTTTACGAACGGGTACCATTGATGCGATTGCCTCTATGATCATTCGCCGTGCTGCTAAAACCCCGCGCCGTGCCGTTGTAGAGATGTTTTTGGGGGCATTTGTCGCGTCCGCCTTCATGAACAACACGCCCGTGGTGTTGCTCCTTATTCCTGTGATCATAAGATTGTCAAAAGCCACAGGATTTAGCGCTAAAAAACTTCTTATCCCCTTAAGTTTTATTTGTATTTTGGGCGGTACGACAACGCTCATTGGAACATCCACCAACTTGCTCGTGGACGCGGTGGCACGTGAAGAGGGTATAGATGGTTTTGGTATTTTTGAAATTACACCCTATGGTTTGGTGGCGGCCTTGGCGGGTACAATCGTGATGGTGATCTTTAGCTATTGGCTTTTACCAAGCGATCCTATTGATGAACAAGGTGATAAAGATGATAACGCAACCTTTATCACAGAGCTTACCATTCGCCACGATTACGAATTTATGGGCGCTAAAATTGCCGACACACCGCTTGGTAAAAGCGGTAAAATTAAGGTCATGGGCATCAAACAATTGCGCGGTTACATCCGTCATAATATTGAAGATCACGTCATTGATATGCATGACCGCATTGTTGTGCGCCTTGATCACGCTGAATTGCTTTCCTTGCGCGACGAAGATGAGTTTGATATTGGCGTGGCTTATGGCAAGCATGCCGATTTAACAAATGATACAGTGATCGAGGCCATGATCACGCCCAATCACCCTAGCATCGGTAATCGTTTAAAAGACTTACCTTTCCTAGGTGCGCTTAATATCCGCATTCTTGGACTAACGCGCTATCGCAATGTGCCGCGCTCTGATCTGTTTAACACGCCAATAAAAGCCGCCGATAAATTGCTTATTTCTGGCCCTGCCGATCAAATCAAAGAAATCTATAACAATCCAAACCTATATGGCATGGGACAAACCAAAGTGCGCGCGTTCCGCCGTGATCGTGCACCCATTGCCATCGGCGCTTTGGCAGGCGTGGTTTTGCTCTCAGCCTTTGGAATATTAAACTTGGCCGTTGCGGCCATTCTGGCTGTGGGTGTGATACTATTTGCGCGTTGTATTGATTCCGAGGAAGCATGGCGCTCAATAGATGGCAATGTCTTAGTTCTTATCTTTGCTATGCTAGGTGTTGGCGTTGGATTACAAGAGGCAGGAAGCGTTGATCTCATTGTCGATGCCTTGGTGCCGTTTCTCAAGACCATACCGCCTTGGGGGCTTGTTTTTGCCGTCTATGGTATGTCTGTTCTCATGACCGAGATCGTGACTAATAACGCGGTGGCGATTATCATCACGCCCATCGTGATCACTCTCGCTGCCACTCTTGGTGTTGAAGCGCGCCCTCTTATCATTGCTGTGATGATGGCGGCCAGCGCCAGTTTTGCGACGCCTATTGGCTATCAAACCAACACGCTTGTTTATGCCGCGGGTAAATATAAATTTACGGACTTCTTAAAAGCAGGCCTACCCCTTACAATCGGTGTAGGCCTTGCCACGTGTACGTTTATTAGCTTTACGTTGCTGTAACTTTAGCACCAGCCCTTTTTGGCATGACCAGGAGGACAATGATTATAACCATTGTTTCTGCCGTCCACATCAATTGAATACCCATCTCCGTTGATGGTGGCGTTTGGTGTGCGCACTTTGGCTGTACAACCGACAAGCACAAAGCCCGTCAAAGCGATTATCATTACATTCTTAATCATTATAAAACTCCGTTATGTTTTTTGTGTGTGTATTCTCAAACGTTTTAAAAACAACAAAGGTTCAAATGAATTAAATTACTTTAGTTTTTCCAATAATTTATCGGCTGTGGCGGGTGTTAAGAATTCTGACACATCACCGCCCAAGCGTGAGATTTCTTTGACAAATGAGCTCGACACAAATTGCCATTGACCAGAGGCCATTAAAAATACGGTTTCAACTTCTGGGGCGAGGGCATAATTCATGCCTGTCATTTGGAATTCATACTCGAAATCTGAAATCGCGCGAAGCCCGCGATACACACAATCTGCGCCCTTATCGCGCGCATATTCGACCAACAACCCATCAAATTTTTCGACCACAATGTCGCAATGCTGACCAGTCATGGTGGTCAGATCAGCTTTGACCATAGCCACGCGCTCATCCCATGAAAACATAGGCTGTTTATTATGCGTACTATCGGGTACGGCGACAATCAATTGATCCACGAGTTTCGAGGCACGGCGAATAATGTGCAAATGACCCTTCGTGATCGGATCAAAGCTCCCAGGGTATATCCCAATTTTTGGTGAGTTGGTCATGAGTGATATAAACCTTTAATGGTTATTTTTGCAAGTAAAGTCCGCCCCAATCGACAAAGGGCATAGCCGACAGGCCTATAACAAAACCAATCATAATGAACATGATGGAAATTAAAATCCGCAACCGTTTGGCGTTTTTAGTGTCTGCCAGATAACCACGCACACCATCTGCGCACGCCGAAATAAACACCAATAAGCCCCAATTGGACACAAGCAATAACAATGCACAAATCACTATATCCATAGTGCGCAATTGCGCCACATCCAAAATTGTGGGCACAAAGGCCACATAAAATAGAACCACAATTGGGTTAGACAAAGCCAGTATCATGCCAGAGAAAAAATTCTTTAAGCTCTCGCCACGCGTTGCCTTAGTGATTTCAACAACCAAAGGTTTATTAAGTTTCATATATTCTTTGATCCCCAAATAGATCATTAAAACAGCGCCCAAAGTTTTGAGTAGAATGATCAAAAAATCAGCCAACTCAGTGGCTAAATTGAATGTGAACCCTGCGACAATGAGATAAAGAACATGAATGCTACAAATCCCAAGACCCATGATACTGCCTTGCAACCAACCACTCGATAAAGAACGCGAGACAATCGCAAGCATCCCTGGACCAGGTTTCGCCGTGATGATGAACACGGCAGAAGCAAAAGCGAGCGCGCCAGTAACTGTGATCATCTAAAAATAAATCTCCGTCCAATTAATAAAAGGCATAGCTGAAAAACCGATAATCAATCCAATAAAAATAAACATAGTGCCGACAATCACACGAACACCTTTTAAATTGCCGTCTGTTTTGAAAAATATGCGGACACGTCCAGCGCATAGACAAAGGAAACTCAATCCACCAAAGTTCATACAAAATACAATAAATGACAGCAAAATAATATCCGCCACGTTGAGGGCTTCAATCGGAATGAATGTGGGCGCTATCGCCGCATAAAGAAAAATGACAAGAGGATTGGCAAGGCATACTGACACGCCCGTCATATAATTTTCTAAAAATGATGATCGTCTTTTGTTACCGCCAAATATTAACGGCGCCTCTAATTTCATAAACTCTTTGATGCCCAAATAAATCATGAACACAGCGCCAAGCGCTTTGAGTAAAATGGTTATAAATTCCATGATATTTTGCGCAAAGCCAATCGCCAGACACACCAGCACGAAATAAGCAACGTGCATGGTCGCATTGCCTGCAGCCACAAACATGCCTTGGCGAGACCCATCACTAAGAGCACGAGACACAGTCGCCAATAATCCTGGCCCTGGTTTTAAAGTTGAGAGCAGGATAACAGACGCGAATGCGATGATGCCTGATACTGTGATCATGTAGAAAAAAAGAGGCTGGTTAAGCCTCTTTGGTCTCTGTCTTAGCTGTTTTCTTAGCAGGTGCTTTTTTAGAAGGCGTGCCTTTGCCTTTTTCAGCTTTTTTGGCACGTTTAGCGGCCACGCGTTCGGCTTTATCAATCGCGGCTTGTTCAGCAGCTTCATGAAGTCCATGACCTGTTGTACGCTCAGCAATACGCGCTTTTTTACCGCGACGATCACGCAAATAATACAATTTCGCACGGCGCACAGAACCACGACGCACAAGCTCAATGCTTTCAATACGCGGTGACAATAATGGGAACACACGTTCCACACCTTCGTTTAGCGAGATTTTACGAACCGTAAAGCTTTCGTTCAAACCAGAGGCTTCACGGGAGATACATACGCCTTCATAAGCCTGTACGCGTTCTTTACCGTCTTGACCTTCACGGATCAAAACATTGACTTTCACTGTGTCACCAGGAGAAAAGTCAGGAATTTTTTTGGAATTAGTTTTTAATGTTTCGAGCTGTTTCGCTTCGAATTTTTGCAAGATATTCATCTCAAGTCACCTATAATTTGTTGTTTGTGTTGTTAATTAAGGGTGT
>JBBKXB010000053.1:0-27248 GCA_037969255.1 Bdellovibrionales bacterium
ATAGGTATCACACGCCCACTTGATGCCAGTTCGGCCAATAATTCTAATCATTCACATGATATACGTTTTTTGAGAGACGCATTTAATGAAATGAGTGTTGCTTCAGGTGCGAACCCTAACAATGTAGGACCTGTTCTTTGCGTAACACCTCAAAATTGGTTAATGAGAAAAGTTAATGGTATAAGTTAAAGACTGTTCAAATCGTCCAACACAATATAATTCATATCCGTTGTCACATCTGTGTGCTTTGTTTGTCCTGTAAGAACTAAAGCGCCTTTAATGTCACATGCATCGGCAAGCGCCATATCGGTGTGAAGACGATCTCCGAATAAAACAGCACGCGAGCGTTCAATATTATTATTCGCAAACACTGGATCAAGAAATGCCTTATTAGGTTTACCGATCACAATCGGATCAAGTGTGCGCACTAGTGTGGTTTCAATCAGCGCCATTAACGCGCCGCTATCAGGGATATTACCAAATGGAGCAGGGCAATAAGGGTCAGGCTGGCATAAAATGACGGGCAGATCATGAGTTTTGATAAGGTTGCACGCGGTTTGTAATTGTTCGTAATCCCAATTTTGACACAATCCTAATATCACCGCATCATGAGCACCATCCGATGATGGCAATTCTTTTTTAACGGCGTCACTGGCGATCACAAATGGATTTTTAATATCATGCTTGCTCACATGATGAATGAGTCCAGCCAGAGGCGTTAAAATCTCAATATCATTGGCCGTGATACCCGCTTTGTTGAGTTTATCACTATAGCGCGAGGTTGGATACAACGTGTTGTTGGTTACAAAATAGATGGTTTTATTGGCGTCTCTTAAGGCTTTTAATAAAGCCACAGCGCCACCCAAGGCTTGATCGCCCAGCATCAAGGTCCCATCCATATCAAAAAGGAACAAATCATAATCATCAATCAGTGTCTGTAACTTCATATCATCACAGTGTGCCCACCGCGCGCGCCAAATTCAAGACATGAAAAACCGCATATAAAAAAGCCCGAAGGTTTGATCCCTCGGGCGTCTTTCCCCAAATTCGTATTAGAATTCGATTTATTAGTTAGTAAGTGCAAAACGCTGAGCATTAGGCGTGATAGCCGCCATGCGTACAGCCCAACTTTGAGACTCAGTTGAAGGTGTTCTACCAAATTTTTTCGCATATTTTTCAGCAAGTAATATTGATTCAGCGCAAGCGGCTTTAAATTCTTCATTCATAGTGCCAGATTGACGCGCTTGTTCACACTGCGCAGCTTCTTGTGGGGAAGCTTCGCGGAACGCGGCCAAAGCACTGACAGCTTTTTCAAACATTTGCTTCAATTTAGAGCTTTCTGCCATAGGTTCAGAAGGCACAACGCCTTCAAAATTATGGCCACCGGCAGTAAGAGGACCTAATACAGATTGACGTTTGCCCTCTCTTGCAGGATTTTCGCTTGTACTATCAAGAGTAGAGATTGAACCACGACCAATTGAACGCGTACCATCTGCGGCAGTATATACTTTACTACCAGCCGATGCTAAATGATCACATTGAGTTGGATCATCATTGTTAGGGTTTTGATCAAATGAATTCGCTGAACGCGCCATGATGCAATCTTTGTATGTTACTACAGTATTAACATTTGGAGTATTACGTGCAGTTTGACCAAAGCGATATACACCGCTTAGTTTTACGCCAGGTCCTTGTTCCTTATTAGAGAAATTAGACACACCATTGACATCATTATTTTCAGTTTGGAACATATATGAACCGGTCAGTCTAACATCTAAGTTATCTGTAGGTGTCCATAGCACTGACACTGATGGGCCATAAGTGGCCGTTTTACTACCAAGAGCAAATGTAGGTGTAGGTTGGATTGACGTTGTGGATTGAGTATATTGTCCACCAATTTCTAAGCCCAATGAGTCTGTAAGAAGATTTTTGTCACCCAATGCACCACGAACAGAAATTACTTCGCGTTCTGCGCTGGCAATACCTTGTAGACGATCAATTTTTGTAAGACCACCGCTTATGTAACCATAGGTGCCGTTTTCGCCATCATCAGTATTTTCAAATGACGCACCACCAGTGATGTCTGTGAATTGATTGTCACCACCACCAATAGACTTACGATAACTTACGTTAACATCTAAATTATCAGATGGACGCGCACCAACAGTACCAAAGGCAGCCCAATCGGCAATATATCCATTAATATCAGCTGCGTGAGCCATAGCAACTTCGTCACCATTAACATCATTAACGTTTTGTGTGCCAGAACCAGCAATGGCGCGACCAGCACCCACACGGGCGTACACATCGCCAAGATTAAATTGGGGCCCAACGAGTGCTTGACCTTCAAAACCATGTACTTGATTGTTGATAGCGATACCTGATCCATACAGGCTTAACCAATCAGTTACACCAATTTCAGCTTCTGCGCCTGCGCTAACTGTTAGTCCGCCACCTTTGATGTTAGGATTACCGTAGCCCACTTCTGCACCGATATAACCACGATCGTTTGATGGTTGCTTAGGAACAACAACAGGAACTGGTGTTGGCTCTGGAGTAGGTATAATGTAAGGCGCTGGTGGAACAGCTTGTTCAACCACCACTGGTGCTGGTGGAGGTGTTTCTTCTAAAAGTGCCGCACAATCAAGTTTTACACGCGTTGTTTGGTAAGAACCAAGTTGTCCGCGAACATAGTATAGATCACCATTTGCAAGGTTGAAGACGCCATCACCGTCCATATCTACAAATTTATCTGTTGGTATGGCACGATAGTCACCTTGTGGATAGTTGCTACCAGTGTAAGTGAAGTTAATACCACCTATCTTACTGTTAGCGTATTCAGATTTGGTACCGCTTTGTTTAATGACCCAAGCTGTATAAAGACGTGAAGACAAATGTGAGTAAGGTGATTGAGAGTCAAAATTTTCTTTGGATATTGCTTTCGTAGCAACACCGCCTGCATCTTTAATACCTTTAGCTTTTTGATCAGCGTCTTCAGAGGCAATTTTACAAGCCGAGTTATAGTCTAAATTATCACATTGCGCGACGCCTATAGCGTGGGCGGGTGACATGAAAAACATTGTCGATGCAATTGCGGTAGTAGCAAGTGCTCCCACACGCTTAACGGTTTTATTTGATAATAAATTGACTGACATTTGAATTGTTCTCCTATGTAAAATTCTGTGTTCGGTAGATAAGTTAACAAAACGTAAAAGATATGTCAACTATTTATATGTATAATAGCAAAGAAATATGTATTTAGTGTTAATGCAATGCACAATGCGATGTATTTCGACTCTTATCAAGGTCTCCCAATGCTATAATACGTATAGCCTGCAGCGCGTAGGCGGGCAGGGTCGTATATATTCCTACCGTCAAATAAAATTGGGCTTTTAAGAACATTTTTGACATTATTTATATCAAAATGTCTGAATTCTTTCCATTCTGTGATGAGTGCAAGGCCATCAGCGCCCTGACAAGCCTCAATGGCCGTGTCGCAATATATGAGTCGATCTTTTTTGCCATATATACGTTTTGCTTCGCCCATGGCTTCGGGGTCATACACGCGCAACGTTGCGCCTTTGTCCCATAATTCTTCCATGATCACACGGGCAGGGGCTTCGCGCATATCATCTGTATCGGGTTTAAAGGCCAATCCCCATAGGGCAATCGTTTTGTCCGTAAGGTCTTGTCCGAAATGATCCACGATTTTATCAACCAGCACTGTTTTTTGACGGGCGTTCACGTCCTCAACGGCTTGGATGATGTGCGGTTCAATATCATTGGCGCGGGCTGTGGCGGCCAAAGCCTTCACATCTTTGGGGAAACACGATCCGCCGTAACCAACACCAGCATAGATAAAGCTATAACCAATACGGCTGTCCGAGCCTATGCCCGTGCGCACGCATTCGATATCGGCACCCACGGCCTCGGCAATGCGGGATAATTCGTTCATAAAGCTAATTTTAGTGGCGAGCATGGCGTTGGCGGCATATTTGGTCAACTCGGCTGAGCGCACATCCATCGCAATAATACGGTCACGTTGGCGCACGAAGGATGAATATATCTCGCGCAGTAAATCTTCAGATTCCTGAGTGGCACACCCAATGACAATGCGATCTGGGCGCATGAAATCTCTTACTGCGGCGCCTTCTTTTAAAAACTCGGGGTTGCTGGCAACATCAAAATCAATATCTCTACCGTTTAATGTGTCTTTGATCTTTTTGCGCACTTTATCGGCACTGCCCACGGGCACAGTGGATTTGTTGACAATTAATCGAGGCTCTGTCATATGCGTGGCAATCTCACCAGCGACAGCCAGTACAGCGCTCAAATCAGCGCTACCATCTTCATCGGCGGGTGTGCCAACGGCTATAAATATGATGCGCCCATGATCTACGGCGTCTTTGGCGCTGGTGGTGAATTTCAAACGGCCATTTTCAAAGTTCGTTGTGACGACCTCTTCCAAACCAGGTTCATAAATAGGAATGCCACCGTTTTTAAGCTTTTTGATTTTGCCCTTGTCATTGTCAACGCACAACACGTCATGACCAATTTCGGCCAAACATGCGCCCGTGACCAAACCAACATAACCCGTCCCAAAAATACTTATTTTCATGACCTATATATAAAAGACATTAAGGCAGGGGTGTAAAGCTAATTTGTGTTTAATTTAAAGCGTGTTTGGGAAGGTTTCGTGAGTCCTGAAGAGATACGACTAAGCCTTGATAAAAAATATGGTCTTCGGTAGGAAGCCAGCTAATTTGTGTTCTTAACATATCTTCTAATTCATCTTGATCTATATAGACAATATTAGCGCTTTCAATGTGTGATCCGTAGTTCTCTCTCAAATAATTGGGCGGGTTCTTAATATGGAGCACGGTGTGCCCGTTGGATAAATGCCATCCATTTAAAGACATGGAGGGGTGAGCAACACTATTAAATGCTTTACCTTTGGGGGTAAATAAGGGGAGCAACATTAGCTTGATTCTTTATCTAACGATTAAGCGGTGAATAGATTCTTTAGTTTCAGATCGGCCCTCAAGCGAAGGGGTACGAGCAAATCCTGTCTCTAACTCCTCTAAAATACGAATGAATATATCACGAGATTCTGTATCTTTATATTTAATATCATCATTATTGATAAGGGATTGTCCTAGTTCTAGAGCACCCGCTAAATCAAGTCGAGCATCGTCAGCAGTGTTTTGATAAGCGGCTTTGCGGATTAGAAGATTAAAGGCTGTTGGAGCGTGAGGATCAAGAGCCACATTCAAATAAACGCGATCATCATGATCTATGCCATGATAATTTATGGAAACACCCGCTGAGGGTACCGCCATGCCTGCTGTATTTACAAAATCTTTGACGGATGTTTTGTTTGTGATCATGCTTAATAACTATATGAAAACAAAAGTCATGTCCATAAGGTATTTATGATAATTAATGGTGCGGTGCGAAATTAAGCCGATTTCTTCTTACTTTGTTTTTTATCGAGCATCTCTTTTAAGAAACGACCTGTGTGTGAGTTTTTGACTTTGGCGATATCCTCTGGTGTGCCTGTGCCAATAATCATGCCGCCGCCGTCACCGCCCTCGGGCCCTACATCAATGACATGATCGGCTGTTTTGATCACATCTAAATTATGCTCGATGATCACCACTGTGTTGCCTTGATCAACCAACGTGTGAAGCACCTCTAACAATTTGCGCACATCTTCAAAATGCAGGCCAGTTGTCGGCTCATCCAATATATAAAGCGTTTGACCCGTGGCGCGTTTTGCGAGTTCCTTGGACAATTTCACACGCTGGGCTTCACCGCCCGACAATGTCGTGGCTGATTGACCGAGTTTGATATAATCAAGACCGACTTGTTTTAAAGTTTCGAGTTTGACTTTGATTTTTGGCACGGCCTTGAAAAATTCTGCGCCTTCCTCAATCGACATATCAAGCACATCGGCAATGTTTTTATCGCGGAATTTGATTTCCAAAGTCTCATTATTATAGCGTTTGCCCTTGCACGTGTCGCACGTCACATATACATCGGGCAAGAAATGCATCTCGATTTTGAGCATGCCATCACCCTCGCACGCCTCGCATCGTCCGCCTTTAACATTGAATGAAAAACGACCCGCTTTGTACCCGCGTGCTTTGGCCTCTGGTAGGCCTGCAAACCATTCACGAATAGGCGTAAACGCGCCCGTGTAAGTCGCTGGATTCGAGCGCGGAGTGCGCCCGATGGGGGATTGATTGATATCAATGATTTTATCGAGTTTATTAATATTTTTAAGGCTTTCGTAAGGCGCAGGATGTTCTTTGGCGCGCATCACTTGTTTGTTAAGTGCCTTAAAAAGCGTCTCCAAAATAAGCGTTGATTTACCGCTCCCAGAGACACCCGTCACGCACGTCATCACGCCTTGGGGTATTTTGACGTGAACATTTTGTAAGTTATTACCCGTTGCGCCCTTAAGCTCGATATAATCTGAGCACTTACGGCGTTTCGTAGGAGTCTCGATTTCCTTGTCACCGCGTAAATAGGCGGCTGTAATGGAATCTTTGTTTTGCATCACGGATAGAGGCGTACCGCTAGCGACCACATGCCCGCCATGAATACCCGCGCCGATGCCCATATCAATCAAATGATCCGCTTGGCGAATGGCGTCCTCGTCATGTTCCACCACAATCACGGTATTACCCAAATCACGCAAACCGCGAAGGGACGTCAAAAGCCGTTCATTGTCGCGCTGGTGCAAACCAATAGATGGTTCATCAAGCACATATAATACGCCTGTCAGACCTGATCCGATTTGAGAAGCAAGGCGTATGCGCTGACTTTCGCCACCCGATAATGTCGCGGATCCGCGCGCCATGGTCAGATAGCTCAAGCCTACATTATTCAAAAAGCCCACACGCGATGTGATCTCTTTTAATATTTTGGCGGCAATTTCATTATGTTGTTTGGATAAATGATCGGGCAGTTTGGCAAACCAATCCAACGTTTCGCGAATGTTAAGTTCTGTGACTAGGCTAATGTGGCGTTCATTGATCTTAACGGCCAAAGCTTCGGGTTTAAGGCGATGTCCTTCACATGTTGAACATGTCGATTTGATCATATATTGCGCCAAATCTTCACGCACATTTGTGTTGTCCGTTTCTTGATAGCGACGTTTCATAAGCGCGAGTGCGCCAACAAATGGCTTTTTCGAGCGGAACGCACGCCCATGATCACGAAATTTAAACTCTATTTTATCAGATGACCCATGAAGGATAATATCGCGGTGTTTTTGTGATAAATCTTTCCACGGCGTTTTCATTGAAAATTCATAGTAATCGGCTACCGCTTTAATCATCTTAAGATAATATGATGTGAAGCCTTTTGCCCACGGTGTAATCGCGCCCTGATCGAGAGATAAATTAGGGTCTTGGATAACGGCTTCCTCATCAAAATCTTGGATAACGCCCAAACCATCACATGATGAACACGCACCATGCGGACTGTTGAATGAGAACAAACGAGGCTCAATTTCGGCAATGGTAAAACCAGAGACGGGGCAAGCAAAACTCGATGAGAATAATTGCACTTCGCCCGTATCCGCGTTCTCAATTTCCACAAGACCACCCGATAATTCAATCGCTGTTTCCACGCTGTCGGCCACACGGTTGCCCAGATCATCACGGATCACGAGGCGATCAACCACCACGGCTATGTCATGTTTAAATTTCTTATCCAGATCAGGAAAGTTTTCAATATCAATGATCTCGCCATTAACCTTTAAACGCTGGAACCCTTTGGCACGAAGTTCAGCGACATCTTTTTTATACTCGCCTTTGCGTCCACGCACGATGGGCGCCATGAGGTATAATTTTGTGCCGTCATCCAATGCTTTAATACGATCAGTGATTTCACTCGCGCTTTGGGATGTGATTGGCAATCCCGTGACGGGGGAATAGGGGACGCCAATACGCGCCCATAATAACCGCATGTAATCATAAATCTCTGTGACAGTCCCAACCGTGGAACGCGGGTTTTTGCTGGTGGTTTTTTGCTCAATGGAAATCGCAGGCGATAGACCTTCGATGCTATCCACATCGGGCTTTTGTTGCATTTCAAGAAATTGACGCGCATAGGCCGACAGACTCTCAACATAACGGCGTTGCCCCTCAGCATAAATCGTATCAAAGGCCAATGATGATTTACCACTGCCCGATAACCCAGTGATCACAGTCATAGTGTTGCGCGGAATATCAACATTTATATCTTGTAAATTGTGTTCGCGTGCGCCTCTAACGCTAATATATCCGTGTTTATGTTCCATGATGTGTCATATAAAACGGATTCACACAAAAGAAAGCAAGGAAATTTTAACTATTGTTAAACTAGGGAGTTGGAGGGACTAGAATTGGTGATGAATGGTCTCTGTAACCACTTAAAAAACCTAACGTCCGTAATTGCGTGTCGTAGGCTTGAGCGGCTTGTTTAATAGACGGCATCTTATCTTGAATTAGGCTTAGGGAGCCTTCAATTTTTAGAGCGTATTCCATACCGCGCGTGGCTTCAATCATACTAAATGCCATGATCATTACATTTAAATTGGCTTTTATTTCATTGTTACGACTTACAATCTCAGTTTCACCATCCAACAAAAGATCAATGTTTTTACGCGCTTTGGCGATTAGATCACGATCATTTTGAATGCCAGTACGTCTTATTTTAATGATATTTAAGTGACGACCATCACCAAAATCATGTGTAATGTCTTTGAATATACCATCAAGAGCGCTCATAACGTTGTCAACTTCATCTATGATGGTGGTTTGTTCTTGTAACAATGCGAGACGTATGTTCGAGCCTTTGTTAAAATCAACAGTGGTTTTTAAAGCATCGCTAACATCTTCTTGCATGCGATTGGCCTGGGAGCGCGACTCGTCAGAAGCGGCTTCAATCGCTTCTTTCATAGCCTCTTTCATGGACACTAATCTGCTATCTTTGGTTCTGGTGATCTTTGCCCATAGTCCAGGGTCTCTTGTGAATTCTTCGATTTCATTATGATGTTTGGCTTCAGCGATTTGAACGGGGCCTAAAATTTTTGTTCTGTAGTCATTTTTCGCCAGTGCGAGAGCCATCGCTACTTTTTCGGCCAGAGCACGCATTGAGTTTTCAACACCGTGTTGACTGCGTGAAATTTCTTGACCCATTTCGCTTATAACTTCACCCATTTCTTGGCCAAATTCATTCAAGATGGCTAAGCTATTGCGCGGTTTTTCGGCAATGCGTTCACGTAAACCTCCAACGCCTAGATCAATCTCTTTACGGGCCTCAGTAATCTTTGTCTGTAATGCACCAAAATCAACAGATTTTTGTTTTTTTACTTCTACTTTAGAGTTCTTATGACCGATAGCTATGGGTAGGCTGTTAATTTCATCTTTGATTATAGTGTAATGTATTTCAAAATTCTCGCTGTCCTCAGTGCGTATTAACCCAGCTTTTAGACCTTCTAGCCAAACATTATTTCGATGGAATCTAAGTAATGCAGCGAGCAAATAAGGTGTTCCGAACATATTATAATAATTAGTTACTTTATGTCTAATTTCACGTTTTTCATTTATATCACTACTCTTATAGACATCATAGTTAGGAAGTTCATGCTCTGAGATTGAGAACACATTATATGGTCTGTCATCTGTAGGGTCATCAATCACTTCAAAATACGAGGCATCGCAATCACATAATTCTTTGATGGAAACGGGTTTCGAGAGAACAAAAATTGTACTTTGAGTGTCACCGAGTAATTTTTTTATGTGAGAATCGGGTATCTGCGAGTATCTTCGGCTAATATATGATCCTCCATCAGCATCAGTACGGTGAATGACTGTTCTTGTAAAGGTGCTAATGAATTTATGATTGGGTTTTAATTCTTTTAAAGCATCTTTCAAAAATACAGGTTTAGCATTATGCGTAACCCACAGCTTTTTACCATCGTTTAATCGTTGTTCTAAAAAATCTAAAATTTCATGAACTGTTGCAGGACGACCATGAGTACCTTGGGGTAAAGATTTTTTATCACTTCTAGTAAGTGGCCTTATGTCTGTTGAAGGATGTGCTCCATCTTCGCTTCCGCCACCACCGCTCATAATAAATATCCTTTAAAATGTTATTTCATAAGAAAACTACTACAGGTTTTCTATTATGTCAAGTGTATAAGTCGTTAAAAACTGTAAAACTTTGCTTGCGGGGGGCGGGGATGTGGTGCTAACAATATCCCCATGGCTGGAAGTTTAAACAAGGTAATGTTGATAGGAAATCTGGGGCGTGAGCCTGAAATCCGTTCAACGCAAAGTGGATCACGTATCGCTAATTTGTCAGTGGCTACATCAGAGAGCTGGAAAGACAAAAACACGGGCGAGCGTAAGGAAAAAACTGAATGGCACCGCGTGTCTGTCTTTAATGACGGACTTGTGGGTGTTATCGAACGTTATTTGAAAAAAGGTTCTAAGGTGTTTATTGAAGGCACGCTTGAAACGCGCAAATGGCAAGATAAAGACGGTCAAGACAAGTACACAACCGAAGTTGTACTGCGTAACTTTGGCGGCACTTTGACAATGCTTGATGGCCCTAATGGTGGTGGCGGTGCTGGTGGAAACGCTGGTGGCGGATCATCTAATTATGGCGGTATGGATCAATCGGCTCCTGAAAAGCCTGATTATGCGGCGGCTGGTAAAGTTGATGACATGGAAGACGATATTCCGTTTTAGCCATGATTAAATTTGTATTCGCATTCATATTGGCTTTTTCTGTGATGGCGTCACCCGCGCTGGCGCAAAACAAAAAAAACTTGGCGTTGCAGGTGGCAAAAATTATGCCTCTTGAACAGCAAATTATGGATTTCACGGACGCTGTGGCGCAAACATTGCCAACCGATAAGCAACCTCTGTTTAAAAGTATTATGGCCAAAAATATTGATGTGCCTAAACTTCGCATTGCCGCCCAAGATGCGCTGATTAAAACTTTCACGGATCAAGAGTTGAAAGTTATGGCAGATTTTTACGCCAAACCTGAAGCCTCGGCCATTATGACCAAATTAGGATCATTTGGCGAAGCGATGCAACCGACCATCAAAGTCATGGTTGAAAAAGCCATCACCGATGCCAAAAAAGCCGGTATTTTTAACGAAGAATAAACCTAACTAACGAACCACAGAAGCGAACGCACACATGAGCGCAGATACATTATTCCAAGAGCCAGAATCCCCGCAAATTGCCATCGAAGATGAGATGAAAAAATCCTATCTTGATTACGCGATGAGCGTGATCGTGAGCCGTGCGCTTCCTGATATTCGTGACGGTTTGAAACCTGTGCATCGCCGTATTTTGTACGCGATGAAAGAAGGGGGCTATGACAGCTCAAAACCTTATCGTAAATCGGCGCGTATTGTCGGTGACGTTATGGGTAAATATCACCCTCATGGTGATAGCGCGATTTATGATTCCCTTGTGCGTATGGCGCAAGAATTTTCACTCCGTCTACCCCTGATTGACGGACAAGGTAACTTTGGTTCTATGGATGGCGATAATGCCGCCGCCATGCGTTATACAGAAGCGCGCCTTGCCAAAGCGGGTGAAGCGATTTTGGAAGATTACGATAAAGACACCGTTGATTTCATACCCAACTATGATGATAGCGATAGCGAACCTAGCGTGCTTCCATCACGTGTGCCCAATCTTTTGGTGAATGGTGCGGGTGGTATTGCGGTTGGTATGGCGACCAATATCCCGCCTCATAATTTGGGCGAAGTGATTGATGGTTGTATGGCTTTGATCGACAATGCGGACATCACATCAGAAGAATTAATGGAATTTATTCCAGGGCCTGATTATCCAACAGGCGCGGTTATTATGGGTCGTAGCGCTATACGTTCTGCCTATTTAACAGGTAATGGCTCAGTAAGAGCGCGGGCGCGTTCACATATAGAAGAAATAAAAGGCAACCGCGAAGCCATCGTTATTGATGACATGCCGTACCAAGTGAACAAAGCCAAAATGCTTGAGAAAATTGGTGAACTTGTTCGTAATAAAGAAATTGAAGGCATTAGCGAGGCGCGTGATGAATCCTCTCGTGAAGGCGTGCGCGTGGTTATTGAATTGCGTAAAGACGTGAACGCGGATGTGATGTTGAACAAGCTTTACAAATCCACACAATTACAAAACAACTTCCCCTGTAACATGCTTGCGCTCGTGGGCGGTCGTCCACAAGTCTGCGTTCTCAAAGATTTTATCGCGCAATTTATAAAATTCCGTGAACAAGTTATCACGCGCCGTACAGCGTACGAACTTAACAAAGCCCGTGATAAATCGCATTTGTTAATTGGTCTATCTGTTGCCGTTGCCAATATTGATGAAGTGATCAAATTGATCCGCGAGGCCAAAGATCCAACAGAAGCCCGTGAAGAACTCATGGCACGCGATTGGAAGGGCGAAGCTGTCGCCCCCATGATTGCGCTTATTGATGATCCAACAGAAGCGCTCAATGATAAGGGCGTTTATAAACTCTCTGAAACGCAAGCCCGCGGTATTTTGGATTTGAAATTACACCGCCTTACTGGTTTAGAGCGTGACAAAATCCTTGATGATCTCAAGCTCGTAGTTGATGCCATCCGTGGATATTTGGACATTTTGTCAGATCGCAACGTATTGCTTGCGCTGATGAAAGAAGAATTGAGTGAAATTAAAGAAAAATTTGCGACACCGCGCCGTACAGAGATCACAGAGTCCGAAGATGAAATGGACATCGAAGATTTAATACAACGCGAAGACATGGTTGTGACGATCACACATGGCGGGTACGTGAAACGTGTTCCTTTGAATGTGTATCGTGCACAACGCAGGGGCGGTAAAGGACGTAATGCGATGTCCACAAAAGATGATGACTTCGTGTCTGATATCTTTGTGGCTTCTACACATACTCCGATTGTCTTTTTCACAACACGCGGACGTGCATTCCAAATGAAGGTATATCAATTGCCACTTGGTTCGGCGACATCACGTGGTAAAGCCATGGTCAATTTATTGCCTCTCACGAAAGACGAAAACGTGGGCGCATACATCCGTATGCCTGAGGACAAAGACTTATGCGAAAAACTTGATATTGTGTTCGCAACATCATCGGGTAGCGTGCGCCGTAACAAGCTCACAGATTTCACCGATATTCGCCAAAGTGGTATCATTGCGATGAAATTGCCACTGGATGATAAAATGGTTGGCGCCACAATTTGTCGAGGCGGCGAAGACATTATGCTTGCCTCACGTCTTGGTAAAGCTATCCGCTTTAAGGTCGAAGATTTACGAGTATTTTCTAGCCGCGCGTCCATAGGTGTACGCGGAATTAAACTTACAAAAGGCGACGAAGTTATATCGCTTTCAGTGCTCAACCATTCCAATGCCACGCCAGAAGAGCGCGTTGCGTATCTTAAACATTCTGCGCAATTGCGTGCGAGCGAAGCCAGTGATGATGATATGGGCGAACTTGGTGATGCTACATCGGGCGATGAAGGCGCGGTTGAAGATATTACATTGAGTGCGGAACGCATTGAACAAATGCAAGCCAACGATCAATTTCTTTTGACCGTAACCACTAAAGGGTTTGGTAAACGCACATCGGCTTATGATTATCGCATCACAAATCGCGCGGGTCGCGGTGTGACCAATGTCAACCTGACCAAGAAAAACGGTGAAGTTGTGGCCACATTCCCTGTGACCAGTACGCATCAATTGTTGCTTGTGACTGATGGTGGGCAAATGATCCGTATTCCAACGGAAAACATTCGCATCACATCACGCGCCACACAAGGCGTGACATTGTTCAAAGTGGCCAAAGACGAACAAGTCGTGTCAGTGGCTTGGCTCAAAGAAAACGATGAAGAGGCCGATGGTGATGAAGAAAACACAAATGATGGCACAGCCGATTTATTGGCCAATGCTTTGGGTGATGCGCCAGAGGAAACAAGTAAAGAGTAAAATCTTTATTTAGGGTTTGCCCAAAGTATAATAATTAATTGGATTGGCGTATCTTTGCATTGGCGGTTTTGCAGTGATGCCATATCGTGCATCCGCACTGCTTTTTAAACTGTCATAGGTTTCGTAAGAAACAATACTGCCTAATGTATTTGGACGTCTTAAAGCGCTTGGGATAACGTATAGATTGAGCGCCGATTCATTAATCAATTCATCTTTAACTTTTTGATCATGCATATTTTCGCCACGCGCCACATATTCTGCGAACAAATTTGGTAGAACGGAATACATCATGCGTGTCCCAGAAAATACAGTTTGAGATTCAATTTGAATTTCCAGATGCGCATGTGTACCTGTTGATTTTCCTGTAGAGCCTAGTGTGCACAAATCATCACCCGCATTTACAAAGTCGCCAACTTTATTGGGTAAACCATTGGCACAATGAAAATTAGCAATCACAGCGCTATATTGTGGCATATATTGAAAAACAACATTACCAGCTTGGCTATAACGTTGACTGGCAATCATTACGCCAAATTTTTTAGCTTTCAGAGCACCAGACGCAGCATAATCTTCACCGCAGTGAAAACCGACTATAGTTCCACAATTACCACCCATATTGGCTTTTGCTTTGTCGGGCTTCTTGCCAGTAACGGGATCAGTTCTGTAGCCCATCGGACTTTTCTTAAGAGCGTTGGGCGAAAATTCAACAAAATCTCTAATAGAATTACCATTGGAAGTTTGTGCCATTGCAGGAGACGTTAGAGCCAAAGAAGCTGATGATGCTAATAAAAACAAAGATGATAGTGATATGCGACTCAATTTAGGCTCCTTTCATTTTAAATTAACATATTTTTATTAAGAGGCGGGGTTTATTCTCATTAAATTCACAATATTTTTCGATGTGATCTAAATGTTGGCGCGCTCAGACTATAGGGATTTTGATTTAGGCCTATATCAAATGCTTGAGCGCTTACAGGCACTAAACTGGCGTGTATAAAGGCAACCTGAGTGGCATTAAATGACTTAACTTGAGTATTGAGTGCTAATTTTATATGGCGCGCTTCACGGTTTTTTGCATCGGTAATTGCATATAGGTTATTCACACGACTATTAATCATTGCGTGGCTTTTTTTAATATTGCTAAAATTTACCGTTACGCGCGTTTTAGCAATAGCATCTTTACGAACCTGATCATCGCAAGTTGATAGCCCCATGCTTTGTATTTCTTGACTTACACGCGGTGCAATATTTACAAAATATTTCCCATCATAAACTGCGCTTTCCCAGTGAACATGAGGAGCCTGTGATTTACCTTCGTTACCAGCCATGGCGAATAGGTCACCTTTTTTGAGTTCTTGACCAGTGTGCACAAAAGATTTCTTATTGTGCATGTATGTGTATACAGCACATTGATCATGATCGAATAAAATCACATTATTCTTGCCACCGCCTGTGATAGAACCTGAAAATAAAACAGTTGAATCGGATACAACTTTAAGCGTCTGTCCTAAAGTTTGATTACTCCCATTAGGCTTGTAAGTAAAATCACCACCCATGTGTTCGCGGCCCCAACGCCACTTCATAGTGCTAGATTGGTTCACGTGTTTACCCTCAGGATCGCTGGAGAAGGCAAACCCAACATTGTAGCCAATTTTATATTCAACTTGTTGCGCGCCATAATTGTTAACCTGTGTGTATCCTACAGTGTATAACGTTGGCACGGGACTAAGAATATTTTGGAATGCTTGTTTTGTTTTGGCGCCCATCACGCCGTCTAAATCGCGACCTTTGAAACCCAGTTTCTCTTGTAGAGCTTCAACATCAACCTTAGTAGCGATAGGGCTGGTTGCAAAATCATATAATGTTTGAACTTGTGCTTTATATTGATCTTGTGAATTGTTGGCTTGGAAAATGCCGGAAAGGCTGCTGTAATCGGCTACCTTAAAACCATCACTAATAATTGAGCTGCCATCAATTGAATTAGACAAAGCTTGCGTTGGTGACAATGCCATTGCAAGCGCTGCGAGGGCTAAGACAGCTCGAGAACGCTTTGAATTAGGGTTGGACCCGATAAGAAATTTAAACATTGTGACACACCATTTGAGTAGTATTTTTAAAAGTTAACAAGATATTAACATAATATATTAAAAAAGCAAGTTATTTTTTTATTGAGGCGGATTAAAACTGATTCGAACCTATGTGCCAACCGTTTTATAAGGTTAGGAATCTATGGCTTACCCTCGTGCATATGTTGATTAATACGGTATCGTCCCTTGATTTTTATACGAGTCAGGGCTAATCCTAATGGTGACTTAATTTTAAAAAGGATTGTAAAACAAGATGAATATTCATGAGTATCAAGCCAAAGAATTGATGAAACAATATGGCGTGGCCACATTAGACGGCAAAGTCGCGTTCAGCGGTGAAGAAGCCGTGAAAGCCGCCGAAGAATTGGGCGGCAAAGTATGGGTTGTTAAAGCGCAAATTCATGCTGGTGGACGCGGTAAAGGTGGCGGTGTAAAAGTCGTGAAATCACTTGATGATGTGCGCAAAGAAACTGATGCCATGCTCGGCATGCAACTCGTTACGCACCAAACTGGCCCCGAGGGTCAAAAGGTCAACAAAGTATTCATTGAACAAGGATGTGCTATTGCACGCGAACTTTATCTCTCATTCCTCGTGGATCGCGCCTCGTCACGTGTGACCATTATGGCCTCCACGGAAGGCGGAATGGACATTGAGCAAGTGGCTGAAAAAACACCTGAAAAAATCATTAAATACGACATTGATCCAGCCTCTGGCATTTCTGGTTTCCATGCGCGCAATGTTGCGTTTGGTCTTGGCCTTAAAGGCGACCAAGTGAAATCATGCGTCAAATTCGTGATGGCGATGTACAAAGCCTTTATTGAACTTGATCTATCCATCGTTGAGATCAACCCGTTGGTTGTCACCCAAGATGACAAAATTGTGGCACTCGATTGCAAAATGAATTTCGATCCAAACGCGCTTTATCGCCAACCAAAAGTGGTTGAAATGCGCGACACCGCCGAAGAAGATGATGCGGAACGCCGTGCGCATGACTTTGATTTGGCCTATGTGCGCCTTGATGGCAATATCGGTTGCTTGGTGAATGGTGCGGGTTTGGCGATGGCCACAATGGACATCATTAAATTGAACGGCGAATTTCCAGCGAACTTCTTGGATGTCGGGGGCGGGGCTGATGAGGCCAAAGTCCTCAACGCGTTTTCAATCATTCTTTCTGATCCAAACGTAAAAGGTATACTTGTGAATATCTTTGGCGGGATTATGCGATGCGATATTATTGCCAACGGTATTGTTGCCGCGGCCAAGCAAATCGGTATCGAAGTGCCACTCGTTGTCCGCTTAGAGGGTACAAATGTTGAGCAAGGTAAAGAGATACTTTCAAACTCTGGTTTAAATATTATTGCCGCCGACGATCTCGGCGATGCAGCGACCAAGGTATGCAAAGCCACACGCGACCACATTGCCAAAGCGGCTTAAGAAAACAAAAGGAGTATTATAATGAGTGCAGTACTAGATTTCTTTAGGGTTGATGATGTAAGTGAAATAAAAAGAAAAGCTGCTAATAAAGCACTTAAGACGAGCTTAAAATGGGCAATTGGAATGGGTGTTGTTGGCGCTGTGTATGGGAGTATGCTTATTGGCGCATCAGCGGTTATGCTTGCCATTTCTGGCATCCTCATTAAAAACAACCGACTTAAGAATATGGAACGGCAATGCGCACAATACCCTGTAGTCGCTGGATTTCTTGCTGTAAATTCAGGAGTTGCTACCGCTGGATTTATTAAAGAGTTTATTGAGATTTCTGGATCGGGAATGTTGCCTAAAATAGCGGGTGCGGGAGCCGTTGTAGGGGCGTTGGCTGCAGGAGCATTTGGTGTCTTTATTACGTGGGGGGCTGTTAATGATTATATGCAGACAATTAAGAGAGCTAAACTCGAAAAAGATATCGATACTCTAGCTAATGAAGTTTTCCAAAAAACACCGAAAGGCCCACAATAATGTCCGTCCTCGTTGATAAAAATACAAAAGTTATTTGCCAAGGTTTCACTGGGAAACAAGGCACGTTTCATTCCGAACAAGCCATTGCGTATGGCACAAAAATGGTTGGTGGCGTAACGCCAAATAAAGGCGGATCGAAACATCTTGATTTGCCAGTGTTTAATACCGCGCGTGAAGCGCGCGAGGCCACAGGCGCTTCTGCCACTGTGATTTATGTACCACCGCCGTTTGCAGCCGATGCTATTTTGGAGGCCATTGACGCTGAATTTCCATTGGCTGTTTGTATCACCGAAGGTATTCCAGTGCTTGATATGGTGCGCGTCAAGCGTGCTCTTGACGGCTCTAAAACACGTCTCGTTGGCCCAAATTGTCCAGGTGTGATTACCCCTGGTGAATGTAAAATTGGCATTATGCCAGGTCACATTCATAAACGCGGTAAAATCGGTATTGTGTCGCGCTCGGGCACGTTGACATACGAGGCGGTTCACCAAACGACCACAACTGGCCTTGGTCAAACGACCTGTATCGGTATTGGTGGTGACCCAATAAATGGCACAAACTTTATTGATGCGTTGGAATTATTTTTGAAAGATCCTGAAACAAAAGGTATCATCATGATTGGTGAAATTGGTGGCACAGCCGAAGAAGAGGCCGCAGAGTTTTACAAACAACAATTCACCAAAAAACCTATCGCAGGATTTATTGCTGGTATCACAGCGCCCCCTGGTAAACGCATGGGTCATGCGGGTGCGATTGTATCGGGTGGACAAGGGACGGCTGAAAGCAAGATTGATGCGATGAGAAGCGCAGGCTTTGTGATGGCGGATAGTCCTGCCACGCTTGGTCAAGCTATGCTCAAGGCCATTGCTTAGATCGCTTTCTAGCGACTTGCAAACCACTAAATTATTAATGAGGTAACAAGTTTTGCGGTATATATTTTTTGTCAGTTTATTATTCCTGAGCGCATGCGGGGCATCGGATCGTGGGCCACGTCTTGATGGTGCGAACACTGACAAAACATTCATTGAAGTCGCCGAGTGTGTTAGGGATTACATCCGCAGAAACACAGGCTCTGGATCGTTGAATATGGGCCCAGAAACCGCAATTGCTTATTATAGTGGTAGAGCCAAAGTGGTGGTGAGAGACGTGCGCTCATTTGATACAATTGCCTCAATCGAAATTGATAAACGCGGGTCAGGCGCTTATATTAATAATGCGCGCTTTGGTTTTGGTGACACTGATCCATTTGGAAATTTGGCATCAGAAATTGAATCAGCGACCCAAATTTGCCGTTAATCGTTGGGGACACGGCATAGGGTTTCTATTGCCGAATCTTACGTATGTTGCGCTTTGTGAAGCGCATAAAGCCGGTAAATCTAATTGCTTCGTATTGAATTGAGCGCGCATGCTTTGCGTTAAACGATACTTTGGCTTGTTGCATACAACATCTTTTTTACCAATTTTTAAAAGAAACGGCCTATCGTCTTTTTTTCCAATTGCGTATTGGCATGCTTCTCTAGGACGCACCTTTGTGGCTTCTTGTGCAATGATTATATCATTATCAATAGTATTTTGACTTACAGATGCGCCTATAGCAGCGGCGAAACAAAATAAGGCCGTGCTTATTTTTTGTATTGGGCGGATGGTTCTTTGCTCCGATAGGGCATCGTTATACAACTTTCCAACGATCAATCCCGCAGAGATGCCAACATATAAAGGCGCATCGGCCACAGGTTGCGCATTTGGATTATTTGCTAAAACCGCATAAATGAATGATGTGACCAAAGACAGCGTAGACGTTGCGGCTACTAGTGCGAAAGACATACAAAAACGGTTGTTTTTTATAGTGTTCCATAGATCAGAACTCTGATTATCAGAGCCTTCATGTAGATCAAGATCGTTATAATGTGTTGCCATTGCATCCTTATAATTACATATGATTGAAGCTGTCAAGAATTATAGTGATGTTAATACCCTAAAATATCGCCATGCGGGATTGCCCGTCCATGAACGATGAAGGGCTTTGGCAATAGGGCGCAATTCTTGCGGGATATCTATCAGCTTAAAATCTGATAGAGGCGCGTCAATACCGTGATCCGTCCACACGTAACGTGCTTTGGCGGCGGTATTTATAAACCCATCGGGTAGGGATATTTCGCTATCAATGGCTTTGAGCCAAATACACCAAAATTGGTGATCAATCTGTGTGGTTTGAGTTTCATGCAGTTCTGCGAGCCTGTCCAAATCATCTCTTAGGTCAACGCGCATGGCGAGGGCTTGCAATATAGGCTGTCCTGCTAACCCTTGCCCAACATTGTCACGCCACCACCTTAGCCTGATAAGTTTTAATGTGGGATCAGACACGATGTGATCTATAGTCCCTAGCGCATCAAGGTAGGCAATTAACCCCCATAAAAACGTACGCGCTTGTGGTGGGGCATGCATGGACAAAGCAAAAGCTTCGGGCCACGCATCACGCGCTAATTTTTGTATAAGAATATGATCCATAGAATAAAACCATCACAGATCAGAGATTATAAGTAAATATTAGCGTGAATTATTATCGACTAATTTTTAGGGCTGGTATACCAAATATTTTTATGCTGTATGCCGCTCGTGAATAAATGAATTTTGCCGCTTCCATTGCAGGGCTTTCAATATTTTTTACAATTTTATTGGCGGGTGTTAATGCACCGTTCGAATGCAATATATCAGCCCAACCCATTTTGTTCATGTAGCTCATGTGGCTGTAATGAGATTCGAGCATACTTGTGCCTAAATCAACGAGTACAAGACGGGCATCTTTTGGTTTTACGGCTAATATTTCATACGCCATTGTGACACTCATCCCCTCGCAGTAAATTGTTGATTGATCATCAAGTAAGGCTAAGGCTGGGTGATAAACGCTATCCACACCACCTTCATTTTTGAAACGAAAATCAAAAAACTCAAAATCTCCTAAATCCACTGGTTCCTCAGCATGAGCATGTAATCCACTTCTTGTTAAACCGCCAACGTAAGCTTCAGATACGTCATCAATAGAATAATCACCAACGTGTGCGCGTCCGTTTGCGCTGAGTATTTTTCCCGTTCTGGGGCCGTTGGTGGCTATTAAAAATCTAGGGATTGCATCGTGCGCGGTATCAAGTTCACTATCATAATGATGGGCGACTGTACTTCCTTCTTGAGAAGCGCATCCCCAGTCATAGCTTATGTTTTCACCTCCACGTGTTTGATAATCACCGCCCATAATGGCGACATCAATACCAGAAATTTGACCGCTTTTAATGTTCTCAACTACGGTTTGGTATTTTAAATTATCATAGTTTGCTGCCGCTTCTTTTATAATGTTACAGGTCAACATATGTGGCACGCCTGTGGTGAATATAGTGCGCTCACTTAGGCCAGCTTTTATAGCGTAAACTTCTTCATGGCGTGGAATCACAATGTCATGAACGTGATCTTTGAGAATTCTCATTTCATCACTATCAATATCGGGAAGTTGGTGTGATTGCCACACAAGGCGCACATCCGAACCTGATTCTCGGTTGGATAATCCAATTTTTTCAATTTCTTTAATGTGTTCAAGCGAGGAGGTGACAATTATGGTGGGTGCTTTGCTAGTAAATTCAGCGATTGTATTAAATGCTGATGTGTCAAATTGACAAGTGGGTAATATTTCACCCCCGTGTTTCATAAAATGCTTTTCTAATTCGCTTATGATGCCAAGAGTGGCTTGTTGGTATCCCTTGTTGGTTGACATCAGTGTCATTAATTGTGTCATAATGGATCCTCATAATATGTTTGAATTTAGTAAATTACATAAACTACTAAAATATGTCAATGAATTTAATGTTTATATCATTGACGTGAACCTAATCGCTTTTAAAATGTTGGCAAAGCGTGATACGAATAGATAAAAGAAGAGGAAAAATCCATGACAACATTGAAATTAGCTGAACTTCCGTACGCATACGATGCTCTTGACCCTTATATGTCAGGTGAGACATTAGAGTATCATCACGACAAACATCACAAAGCCTATACGGATAATGGGAACAAACTCATCATCGAAAAAGGGTATGAGAATAAGTCCGTTGAACAGATTATTAAAACCAGTCATGGCAAAGACACAGGCGTCTTCAACAATGTCGCGCAATTTTGGAATCATGATTTCTTTTGGAAATGTATGACGGGTAAAAATGGCGGCGGTGATAAATTACCAGGGCTTTTGGAAAGCTATATTAATGATAGTTTTGATGGCGTTGATGATTTTCGCAATCAGTTTATGGAGGCGGGTAAGACGCAGTTTGGTTCTGGCTGGGCGTGGCTTTCATTTGATCCTGCGAGTGGTCGTTTGGAAGTGTCCAACACATCGAACGCCGAAACACCTCATTTAAAAGGTAAAATTCCGATCCTCACGTGCGACGTATGGGAACATGCGTACTACATTGATTATCGCAATGCGCGCCCAAAATTCTTGGAAGCATTTACGGATAATCTTATCAATTGGGAATTTGTGGAAGATCAACTGTCAAAGGCCACAAGCGCCAAAGCCGCTTAAGATTTTTTGGTGTATGGAAATGCGTCTATAAGACGCGTTTCCGCAAATCCCTCATCTGCAATGCCTGTACAAAAATTTTGAAAATCACATGATGCGCATCCTCGGCGCACTGTTCCTTCTTGAAAACTCGTACGGAAATCCTGTTGTAATTTTGGTGTTAAGGTGAATACAGTTCCGTGCGCTAATAGTAGAGCAAGATGTTCATTAATATCTTCTAGAACCAAGTTATCACGATTTTTAATACCACCTCGATCACAATGGTAATTAGATGTTTTTTCAGGATGTAGCGTGTCGCAAAGATCATCTAACCCTTCCACAACTTTTATACCCAACCGACCATGATCGGTAAATTGCTGAGTCATGCTATCAAACTTAGCGGTAAATTTTTTCGAATAGCCAACGCCTTTCCATGTTAATAGGCACAATAGATGATGTGGGCGCAAATTAACGGGTCTTTGAAACTTATCATTACTCATAACGTCTAGGGCTAATCATTTTTATCACGCGAGTCCAATCGTATTTTAAATAAATCTCAAGCTATTACTCTGCACCTATGATATTATAAGGCTTAAGGACGTCTCGTTTAAAAATAAATGTGTAAATATTTCAAAGACAAGATTCTCTTTAGATTCTGTTAAGGAATCGATTGTAATGTAGGGATTGTGATGATGAAAGGTTTGAACCAAAACCATACTAAAGCCTCAGAAAATAAGGATTTTCTGACTATTCCTTCACAATCTAAAAAAAGTAAAAATCAAGGTAATAGCTCCCTCGCGCAATTAATGGTGCTTTTGAATGGTGCGATTATTACGCTCACAGCTTTTGTGACACTGAATGTGTTTATCGGTGATATGCAAGAAAACCGATTGAGTGCGCAAGCGTGGCAAATCGAAGCGGCGCTCAGTGATAAAACGAGACTTTTGCAACAAGATTTATCTCTTTTGGAAACATTGATTAGCAACACTAAATTGCCTCGTATTCAAACTATTTTAAACAAAAACATGCTTGATGGCTTATCCAATGCCAGCCTCGTGATGTGGCAAGCCAACAATGATGACACGCCAACAATATTATTTGATAAGCGGGAAGACAAAATTAACCCTGTGTCATTAATGCCCATTATCACCAGCATTAATAAAGTGGATAATGATGAGACAATCAATTTCTCAACCTTCTTTATCAATGATCCAAGAGCTGAAGAGCCTATTGTGTTCATTAAACGCCACCATAACAGCGGTCACATTTTAACAGCCTTTACGGTGAATAATTTGTTTGGGTGGAATGATCTTACGCGCATTATCCCATCGCTCGAATCTTTTACGGTTATTGATAAACAAACCAATAATCCATTCGTGAGTTTTGGTGAACTTTCTAATTCTTTGACATCCATGCCTGTGAATTTCAAATTGGGTAATTATGAATGGGTCGCCAAGGCTCAATTTAGCAATAGTGACGAGCACGCCATATTGGGATACGTGCCTATGCTCATGTTATTTTTTGGTATGACGTTGACATTAATCGGGTCGTTTTACGTTCAAACTAACCAACGTTCAACCCGCAAACTCACTGAAATGAACACACTTTTACGCGATAAAAACGATGATATTCGTGTGCAGATGGAGCGCACAGAAACGCTTTATGAAAGTTTGCAAGCGTCCGAGCGTGATCATTCGGCTGTTATCAATTCGGTCAATGATGTGATTTTTGAAACGGATGATCGTGGGCGTATTGTGTTTTTGAACAATGCTTGGGAGCGTTTAACAGGCGTTAATCCTGCGCAATCTCTTGGTAAACCGATATATGATTTCATTCATGATCAAGACAGCGCCGAGGCCAAAGAAGCGCTTGATAATATGGTGTTTGGCAGTGCCAAAAGTTTTCGTGTGTTCACACGTCTTCGCACAGGCCAAGATGTGCATCGTTTTGTGGAACTTGTATTTTCACTGACGCGTCTTGATGATGCGGGTAATAAACGCCTTGTGGGTATGATCACGGACATTGAAGAGCGCCGACAGGCTGAGATTGCGTTACGTGATGCTGAGCGTCGCTACCGTAATATCTTTGAAAACGCGGTGTCAGGTCTTTATCAAATTACGCCCGATGGTAAATTTATATCAGCCAATAGTGCCTTGGCGAAACTCATGGGCTATAGCGACACCAAAGATTTGATGCGCAACCCGAATATTAATAAAAATGGCATGATTGCCGATCATAAAGAGCGTGATTTGTTGCTCCGCCTTGTGCGCCGTCAAGGACAGGTTAAAAACTTTGAGCTTCGTTATGAAACGCAAAAGGGCGAAATTATATGGGTGAGTGAAAACATCCGTGCGGTTTATGACGAACATGGCGATGTGTCTTATTATGAGGGTGCGCTTGATGACGTATCGGCTCGTAAAGAGGCCGAAACAGCGATGCAACAAGCGCGTCTTGAGTCTGATTTGGCCAACCGTGCGAAAACTGAATTTTTGGCTAATATGAGCCACGAACTTCGTACGCCTCTTAATGCCATCATTGGGTTTTCTGATGTTATTCATCAAGAATCGCTTGGGGCTATCGAAATCCCAGCCTATTTGGATTATGCCAGAGAAATTAATATGGGGGGTAAACAGCTCCTCAAGATCATCAATGAAATTTTAGAAGTTTCTCGTATTGAGCTCTCTGAAAAACCGATCAATGAAAGCTCGATTGATCTGCGCCGTGTGTGCGACACATGTGTGTCTCTTGTGCGCGGTAAGGGCGAGGACAAGATGATTGTGATCGATACTCAGCTTGCGCCAGAGCTCCCAATCATTGTCGGGAGTGAAACAGCGTTTAAACAGATGATTCTTAATTTGCTCCATAATTCACTCTCAATGACGGATCAGGGCGGACAAATAAATATCGAATCTGTACTCGATCAAGATCATTCCGTGCGCATCAGCGTTACTGATAATGGTCATGGCATGGACCCAGCCGATGTACGCCGCGCCTTGCAACCTCTTGATGAGCCATATTCTGCACAACTTTCTAATATGGATCGTGATGACAATGAAAACCCTATGTTTGGGCTCTCACTGGTGCGTTCATTGATTGCGCAACATGATGGTCGCCTTGAGATTGTGAGTGAAAAAGGTGTTGGTACAACGGCAACTTTGATAATCCCACCAGAGCGCGTGGTTGGAATCTTGCAAAAAACATTGAATAAAGCGCAATAACCAGTTATATTCGCGCCTTAATGACGCAAGAAAATAATAAAAACCTTAACTTTGAAGACGCCATGGGCGAGCTCGAAAAGATTGTGAGTGCACTGGAATCAGGGCAAACCAGTCTTGAAGACAGTGTTAAAGCCTATGAGCGCGGTATGGAACTGCGTTCAATTTGCGAAAAACGTCTTAAGGATGCGACATTAAAAATTGAAAAAGTGACGGGTGTGAAAAGTGATGGGTCGGTTGATACAGTCTCGCTTGATCCTGATACTATGAACGAAATCAACGCCTGATTATTTAAAGGAAAACTAACAATGCCATCCCCGCGTCAAGCCTCCGAATTTTTGCAAAATGCCATGGAAGATGCGGTTATTTCCGTTAATAAGGCGCTTGAAACCCTTATACCAACAAGTGAACTAGCCGAAGAGCGTCTTTATGATGCAATGCGTTATGGCGTTTTAAACGGTGGTAAGCGTTTGCGTCCGTTTTTAACAATGGAATGTGCCAAATTATTTAATGTTGATCCGTCATGTGCGCGCCGTGTTGCTGCCGCCGTGGAGCTTGTGCACAGCTATTCACTTGTTCATGATGATTTGCCATCAATGGATGATGCAGGGTTGCGCCGTGGTAAACCCACCACGCATATCGCCTTTGACGAGGCCACAGCCGTTTTGGCGGGCGATGGATTGCTCACGCTTGCCTTTGAAGTTTTGGCTGATGGTGACACGCATGGTGATCCGCGCGTGCGTATTGAACTTGTGTCTGCCTTGGCCAAAGCCTCAGGGCCTCACGGCATGGTGGGCGGACAAATGCTTGATATTATAGGCGAGGAAGAAACGTTTGATGTGGGCACGATCTCACGCCTGCAACGTATGAAAACGGGCATGCTTATCGCGTTTGCGTGCGAAGCAGGGGCTATCTTAGGAAAATCGGGTGATCCACAACGCAAAGCGCTTCGTAGCTACGCCTACGATCTAGGACTCGCGTTCCAAGTGACTGACGATATTTTAGACGTTGAGGCTGATCCGCAAGATACGGGTAAAGATTCAGGCCAAGACGAAGCCGCTAATAAATCAACATTCGTATCCACGCTTGGTAAAGATAATGCCCGTGCCCGCGCTGAAATGCTTGTGGAACAAGCCAAGCGTCACTTACATATCTTTGGATCACGCGCCGATACGTTGCGTGAAGTCGCCGATTACGTGCTTGCCAGACGTGCTTAACTAAAGGTGTAAGATAAAAAACTACTTGTTGCTAAAGACGTGACAACGGTCGCATTTATGGCGCCCTCACACACACCTGTATTATGCCTTGATTCTTTGGTTATGGCTCTAACAGCACCCACTACCATACCAACCGTTGCTGCCGCAAGCGCGCAAAACCCAATCGCTAATCTTGAGTGATCGCCAATAATCAGTGTAGGTGCAATTGACGCCGCAGCCCAGCAGG
>JBBKXB010000054.1:0-4056 GCA_037969255.1 Bdellovibrionales bacterium
TCGCACACATGAGGGGATGCGCGTAGCGCCGCGAGGACATTATTAAGGTGATCAATGTTTTGCACTTCCATATCCACATATAAATCCCAAAAATCAGGTGTGCGGTTGGTGATTTTAAAATTTGTGATATTGCCATCATGTTTGGCGGTAATATTTGTCACTGCGCCCAATGCGCCTTGGCGATTAAAGATGGTGACATTGATACGGCTTACGCGCCCTGCCTCGGCATTATCATCACCCCAACTCACATCAAGCCAACGCTCTGGTGTATCAGCAAAGCTTTCAAGCGTTTCGCAATCCACAGTGTGAATGGTCACCCCGCGCCCTGTGGTTACGATCCCTACGATGCGATCTCCCGGTACGGGGTGACAACAACGCGCATAATGCACGGCCATGCCAGGGATAAGGCCGACAATAGGAAGTGGCTTGTTGTTCTGTTTTCTTTTACCCGTTTCGACCATCGCGTTAATCGCGTCTTGGTCTTCGACGAGAGGCGTATTAGAATGGCGAACTTGTTCCTGGGGTGCGACCATTTTATAAATGTCACGCGCCACAATGTGACCCATACCAAGCATCACGTATAGATCCTCGACAGTGCCAGTTTTCCAATGCTTCATCGCGGGATTGAGTATTTTATCACTTAATTCAGCGTCTTCTTGGCGGAAGGTTTTTTGCAAAAGCGCTTTACCAAGAGATGAATATTCATCGCGTTGTTGTTGTTTGATGTAACGGCGGATGCTGGAGCGCGCCTTACCCGTGACAACAAAACGTTCCCATGTTGGATTGGGCGATCCCGTTTTACTGGTCTGCACATCGACTTGGTCACCGTTTGAAAGTTTGCTGTTGAGTGGGGCTATACGGCCATTAACCTTGGCGCCCACGCATCTGTCGCCCACGCCTGAATGCACGGCATAGGCAAAGTCAATCGGCGTTGCGCCAGAGGGCAGTTCAACGAGGTCGCCTTTGGGTGTGAAGCAATACACCATGTCTTGGAAAAGCTCGAGCTTGGTATTTTCCATGAAATCTTCGTGCGGTTGCTCTTGTTGCATGATCTCAAGCAATTCACGAAGCCAGCGGAATTGTTTGACATCGGCCATTTGACCCGGCGTTTTGCCTTCTTTGTAACCCCAATGCGCGGCCACCCCAAGGTCGGCCTCTTCATGCATATCATGTGTGCGGATTTGAATTTCTACGCGCTGGTTTGTTGGCCCTATCACCGTTGTATGCACAGAGCGATAGCCATTTGGTTTTGGTGTGGATATATAATCTTTAAAACGCCCCGGAACCACGGGATAAGTGGCATGAAGCACGCCAAGAGCATGATAACATTCACCAACATTGGCGACCATGATGCGAAACGCCATGATGTCGGATAATTGTTCAAAACTCACGTTTTTACGCTGCATTTTTTTCCAAATGGAGTACCGCGTTTTCTCGCGTCCAGAAACCACCGCCTCAATATTGGCGCTTTTCATATCCTTATTTAATTTGGTCAAAATATCTTGAACAATGGATGTTTCTTCTTCGCGCAAAAAAGACAAACGATTGATAATCGACTCGCGCGCCTCGGGATGCAGGACGGCAAATGATAAATCCTCTAACTCTTCTTTGACGGTATTCACACCAATACGTTCGGCAAGCGGCGCATAAATATCCAAAGTTTCACGGGCAATGCGGCGCTGTTTATCGGGGCGCACCCCAGAAATGGTGCGCATGTTATGAACGCGATCCGCGAGTTTGACCAATAAAACCCGAATATCTTCGGACATGGCGAGCACAAGCTTTCTAAAGTTCTCAGCCTGTTTGCCTTCAATGGTTTGGCTTTCAATCCGTGTGAGCTTTGATACGCCATCAACGAGACTGGCAACCTCGGCGCCAAACATTTTGGTGATATCTTCTAAAGTGGCGGGTGTGTCCTCGACTGTGTCATGTAAAATCGCGGTGATGATGGAGGCTTGATCAAGCTTCATATCCGCCAAAATGGCGGCTACGGCATAAGGATGCGTGATGTAAGGTTCGCCCGTGTCCCGTTTTTGCGGGGCATGCATTTTAGCGCCATATTCATAGGCTTTGGCAATAAGGTCTAAATCAGCGTTGGGATTATAAACTTTGACCATATCGATCAAACCGTCTGGCGCAGGATTAGATTTTAATTCAGCCAGCATGGCATCACGTGATTTCATACCTTTAATATAAGCGATTGCGCCTTAAAAAGGAAAGCCTAAATGAGGCGCAAAGTTTAGCTTTCTTGATTGTTGCTTATACATTTCCCAGCGCATGAGCCAGACGTTTCAAATTGAACTGTGGCGTGAGTGATCGCAAATTTTTCTGCAAGGTCTTTATTGATCTCTTTAATAAGGGGGCAAGCCTTATTGCAATCAGGTACTTCAATATGTGCGGTCAGTGAAACCTCGGTCGTGGATAATGCCCAAATATGCATGTCATGCACGGCGATCACGTTTGGCAAGCTGGATAAATATTTATGAACAGCGTCTTGATCAATATGTGTCGGTACGCCATCTAGCACAAGATTAATGGATTCGATAAGCAACCCCCACACACTCCAGATGATCACCACGGCGATCAGCAAGGACACAATGGGGTCAACCCAATTCCATCCCGTATAAAGGATCAATGCGCCAGTGACGACAACGCCCAAGGACACGAGCGCGTCAGCGGCCATGTGTAGATATGCACCCTTCATATTTAAATCTTTGTCTTTATCGCGCATAAATAAAAGCGCGGTGGCGGTATTGATGATGATCCCTACGCCCGCCGTGATCACAACAATGTAACCACTTATGGTGATGTCAGCGCCAATGCGCGAAATGGCTTCCCAGATGATAATGCCAACCGCCACAAGGATTAAGAATGCGTTGATGATGGAGGCAAGCACAGAGCCTTTGCCAAGCCCATAGGTAAAACGGCCTTGAGGGCTTTTTCGTGCCATCCACACCGCAATCCATGCGATGACTAGCCCCAATACGTCAGAGGCGTTATGCCCTGCATCAGACAAAAGCGCGATTGAGTTGGAATAAAGCCCCGCGATCACTTCGGCGATCACAAAGACAACGTTTAACGCGATACCGATGCCAAAAATCCAGTCATAACGCGCGGGCATGTGATGATGGTTACAACCGCCATGTGTGTGATGAAATTGTGATTGGTGGTCGTCCATAATCGATATGCTACATGCCATTGCCATTAATCACAATCAGGTGATACATAAAATACATGAACTTTAATATCCTCACGCTTTTTCCTGAAATGTTTCCTGGTGCGCTGGGGCATTCGCTTGTTGGTAAAGCTAGGGACAAAGGTCTGTGGTCATTAAAGGTGCTTAATCCGCGTGATTTTACCAATGATAATCATGGCACGGTGGATGATACGCCATTTGGCGGCGGCGCAGGGATGGTGATGAAACCAGATGTGCTTGAGGCCGTATTCTTGGCTATTCCAAAATCAGGACGACGTATATACATGTCACCGCGTGGACGGGTTCTGAACCAAAAATTGGCACAAGAATTATCAATGGAAACAGATATCACAATTCTTTGTGGGCGTTACGAGGGCGTGGATCAACGCTTTTTGGATGCGTATGAGTTCGAGGAAATCAGTGTTGGGGACTATGTGATGACGGGCGGTGAAATCCCCGCCATGACATTGATCGACACCGTTGTACGCCTTAAAGACGGGACGATTGCCAATGCCGATTCACTTACCAGCGAAAGCCACAGCGCTGGTCTCCTTGAACATCCTCATTACACACGCCCTGCGAACTGGACTGACAAATTAGGACGTACGCATGATGTACCAGAGGTTTTGACCAGTGGTCACCACGCTAAGGTTGAGGCTTGGCGCAAAGAGCAAGCCCTAAAACTCACCAAAGACCGTAGGCCAGATTTAATGCTTGCAATTACGGCTAAAAATAGCTAGAACACCCTTAATTAACAACACAAACAACAAATTATAGGTGACTTGAGATGAATATCTTGCAAAAATTCGAAGCGAAACAGCTCGAAACATTAAAAACTAATTCCAAAAAAATTCCTGACT
>JBBKXB010000055.1:0-5516 GCA_037969255.1 Bdellovibrionales bacterium
ATATTGATTGTTTCTGATGCGTGGGAGCCACAAATCAATGGGGTTGTGCGCACATATCAACACATTATCCCTCATTTGGAAGCGCTAGGACACGAGGTCAAAGTCATTGGCCCAAAACATTTCTTAAACACATCTATGCCAGGTTATGATGAGATTCGTCTCGCGCTTTTGCCGTATTATCGCCTTAAGGGCATGATTAAGAAATATAAACCCGATGCCATCCATATTGCCGTTGAGGGACCACTTGGCTGGTCAGCGCGGCGTTATTGCAAATTAAAATCCATTCCCTTTACCACGAGTTATCACACACATTTCCCTGATTACACCGCCAAACGCGTGAAGTTTGCGCCTGAATGGGCGCGTCACAGAGGCGTTGAATTTGTGAAACGTTTTCATGAACCCGCGGCATCCGTGATGGTGGCCACGGACAGCGTAGAAAAAGAACTGAGGAGCTTTGGATTTGAAAATAGTTTCCGTAGGCTCTCGCGCGGTGTGAACCCTGATATATTCAAACCCAAAGATATTGATATTTTTGCCGATCTTCCCAAACCCGTGATGCTTTATGTCGGACGCGTGGCCGTTGAAAAAAACCTTGAGGCATTTTTAAAGTTGAAGAAGAAAGGTACAAAAATTATTGTTGGCCAAGGCCCTGATAAAGATAATCTCAAAAAAAAATACCCCGAAGCGCATTTTGTGGGCACAAAAAACAGCGATGATTTGGCAGATCATTATAGCAGTGCGGACGTGTTCGTGTTCCCTTCTAAAACGGATACATTTGGCATTGTAATTATTGAAGCGCTGGCGTGCGGAACGCCCGTGGCGGCATACCCTGTCACAGGGCCCATTGATATTTTAAATGAGGCTGATTTTGGCGCTTTAAGCGATGATTTGAACCAAGCTATAGATGAAGCGTTGGCATTAAAGAGTGATCAAAAAGAACGCGCCACGCGTGTTCAAGAGCTTTATAATTGGCCTCAAGTGGCACACGATTTTCTGCATTATTTGATCGAAATTGATGATGAACTTAAAAAACGATTTGGCGAACCTGATAATGACCCGCTGGATTTCTTGGAAGATGTGGAATTGATAAATGAACAATAATCCCGACATTCTTGATGTGCGTTCTGTTTTTATCTCTGACACGCATATCGGTTATAAGGGCGCTGATTTACACTCGCTCCTTGATTTTTTGCGCCGCGTAAGATGCCGTAATTTGTTTTTAAATGGGGATATTGTCGACAGCTGGAAATTAGAAAAAAAATGGGATTGGCCATCGCGGGGCACAGATATTTTCCGCGAAATTATGCTCAAACATTTACAAGGCACCAAGGTGTTTTTCCTTCCTGGCAATCATGACAGCGAGTTTCGGTTTATTGACCCGATTGAGCGCGAGCGCTGGGCTCGGAATTTGGGCATTAAAATCCGCCATCATTATGTTCATAAAGCCGCTGATAATAAAAAATATCTTGTGCTCCATGGTGATCAATTTGATGCGGGTATTTTGCGCGCGGGTCTGTCGCGCTGGACAGATAAAATCTGGGTTGAGTTCATCAAATTATTACCCATTAAAATGACGGTAACACCAGGCGGGCGCGTGTTCTCTCTTGCAGCCGAACTCGCTAAAAAAGCGGGCAAAAAAGCGCTTCATATCATCTCACGCTTTGAGGGCGCGGCTTTACGCCGTGCGCGTCTGCGCGGGGTGGATGGGGTGATATGCGGTCATACACATTTGCCCGTGGTCAAAATGCTCCGTAAAAATATCATGTACGCCAATTCTGGCATGTGGCAGGGGCAAGGTAAAAATTTCGCACTTATTGAGCAATGGGATGGCACCATTGAGCTCATTCGTTGGGACAAAGTAGAGCGCGCCGATGTGATCGCCGAAGACTCAAGCGTAAAACTTATTGAACAAGCGGATAAAATGAGTGCGCGTATCGTGCAATGGCTCGAAAAAAGCATCACGCGTAAACTTGAGTTCGATGATTCTAATGAATAGTAATCTGTTTCATATATTGTGGATTGAATCCGAATCACCAATTTGACTCGAGACTCTAAGACGCGAGACTCGCTAAGATTTTCTCAATGGCACATATTTTACTGGCAAAAAATGAAGAACATGTAGGTGATTTCCTATGTGCATCTTTGCGTAAAGCTGGGCATAGTGTTGAGGTCATTCATAATGGTTTTGAAGCTTTGTCACACTTACAAGACGATGAAAAGACATACGATCTATTGCTTACTGATATAGTGATGGACGGTATTGATGGCGTTGAACTTGTCCGCCGTGCGGGAGACATGCGCCCCGATATGCGTGCCATGTTTATCAAAGGCTTTGCGGCTGTGGGTATTGGAAAAACCACACCCGACGCCGTGCATGCGTCCTCATTGAAAACGCGTTTGTCAAAACCGATGCATTTGCGTGACTTGCCAAATAATGTCGATCAATTCCTCGCGGCTTGAAACATATGTTTTTTAAAAAAACAGCGTTTAAAAAAGACTACAGTGACTTCATTGAAAAAATAGATACGTTGCGGGAAAGTAAAGATGATCCTATTTCTCGTATTGTATCCTATGATTTTGATAAGCTATACGAGCTCGTGAATAAAACTGTAAAAAATGAAATTATCACGCCCACAAATATGTATGACGCTAACCGTATCCCACTTGAAATGCTTGAAAAAGGGGATGTGTTTAGAGGCGTTAGTGCGATCATCAACCCCTATGACTGGGCACATGATGAAGCTTTGCTGATGTATAAAAATGCCAATCAGTTGGCCGCTAAAAGAGGCGTCGTCATTGAACGCACATTCGTGCTTCAAAAAGAAAGCGATATTGATGCCATGCGTCCCATTATGGATGATCAAGTGGCGGTGGGTATTGATGTAAGATACGTGATGGAAAACAAATTACGCACCTTATCTTATTTTCCTGATTTTACCGTTATTCCTAAGTATGATTTGATTATATATGTCCCAAATCTCGCTAACTTGAAAACTTGCGTGGTTGTGAAAGATAATAATTTGCAGGCTGACATCATGAAAGACTATGAAATTGTTCAAAGGTACGTTTCAAAATGGGCGGGATTATCTTGATGGATATTCTTTATTGGCTTATTCCTATCGCTATGATCGCAGGATTTATAACTGCGGTAGCTGGTGGTGGGGGTGTTTTATTTGTCACCACAGCAGTAGCTTTTGGTTTAGATCCTTTGAATGCTCTGGCTCTGAACCGTCTTACTGATATTGGTGTAATTTGTGGATCATTTAATAATTTTAGACGTGTGCCAGAAATCCCCACTAAAGAGCTTATAAAATTTATGCCACTTATGTTATTTGGAGCAATTATAGGGGCAAATTTGGTGGTCGATTTGTCAGATATTTACTTACGAGTACTCATTATTGGCGCTGCTGTTTTTGCGATCGCCATGATTATATTGCAACCTCAACCTAATATTAAATCGTCAAAAAAATTGATGATATTGGGATATTTTGCGATCGCTTTGGTTGGTTTGTGGGATGGTATGATCGCTATGGCGGGCGCGACACTGTTTATACTGGCGGCTAATTACTTTTTTAACATGGACTATCTTAAAGCGCGCGTTGTTCAAATGTATGCAGGCATCCCTGAAACGTTAATCTCTGCAGGTATTTTAACCTTCCATTCAGCGGTCACACTTAAAATAGGGTTGTTGGCTTATTTCTCGGCTACCATTGGCGCTTATTTGGGGTCAAAACTCGCTGTTCGAGGTGGTAAAGATTACATTAGGATTGGTATGATCATTGTGTCCGTTTTGATGGTGGCAAAACTAATATTTGTTGACTGGTTGCAATTGCTTTAAATCGTAATTTTTCTAATTTTGGCGTTGTTACCAACGATGTTTTTAACATTTTGGATATATTTTTGACTTAAATCGGTAAATTTATAGATGATTTTACCATTTCTAGTCATTTTATGGTCAATTTCAGGGTGATTATCAATATATTTAGCTAATTTTGAGGGTATTATGTTGTTTTGAGCGAGTACTTTAACATTCTTTGGTAAAATTTCGCTCAATATGGGTGTTAACAGCCCATAATGCGTGCATCCGAGGATCAAACTATCAATATTCTTAGCTAATAATGGCGCCAAATACGTGCTCAGAACGTCTTCCAGCCACGGCTCTCCGCCATCTTCTAACAAAGGCACCAACAAAGGTGTGGCTTGGCTATGAATGGTAATATTTGGATTGATCTTGATTAACTCTTGTTCATAAATGTTCGAGTTCACAATGTAATTCGTGGCTATGAGGCCTATATTTTGCGCGCCGCTATCGATGGCCTCTTCAATCATGGGGACGACCACGCCCAAAACGCGCCTATCTTTGTAGGGAGAATGTGGCAAATAATCTTGTTGGATTGAGCGCAAAGCCGCGGCGCTCGCGGTATTACACGCCACGATTATCAACGCACAATTTTGCTCAAACAATGAGACCACGCAGCTCAATGTCAGATCATACAAAACCTCTTTGGATCTCTTGCCATAAGGCACATGCATAGTGTCCCCTAAATAAATATAATCATAATTTGGTAAGCGTTCGCGCACGGAGGTCGCAATATGAAGCCCCCCCAGTCCGCTATCAAAAATTCCTATCTTCATACCCTACGTATAAATTGAATGAGCTGTAATGTCGATTACATCTTGAACCAAGCGCCGATCTATGGCTTAAAAGCATATCTATATGGACGATTAGCTCAGCGGGAGAGCACTGCATTGACATTGCAGGGGTCACTGGTTCAATCCCAGTATCGTCCACCATTTCCCTTCTGAATTAATCAAAGGCATGGTAAAACATTAGATATGATCCCAACCAATACAGAACCTTTGGTGACTATAGGCGTGTTAACTTATAATCACGAGGCTTTCATCGTTGAGTGTCTTGATGGCATTAGGCGACAAACTTATGGTAATATTGAACTCTTAATTTCAGATGATGGTTCAAGCGATAAGACACGCCAAGTCATTGATGATTATATTGCGGCACATCCGAATGTGGTTACAAAATTTTACAAACAAGAGGTCAATTTAGGCGTTGCGCGCAATTGCAATTTCTTGCTTAAACGTGCCACTGGTAACTATGTACAAATTTTTTCTGGTGATGATTTGATGCATATCGATAAAATAGAGCATCAAGTCACGGCGCTTGAATGTGATCTTCAGGCGTCATTTAGCTATACTAATATGGCATGGTTTCGTAATGATCCAGCTAAACCTCTTGCGAAGCATTACACCTTGCTTTCACAAAGCCCTCCACGAGATTTAAACGATCTAGTTAAGGAAAATACACTCGCATCTCCAACATATTTAATGCGCCGAGAGTGCTTGCCCGATTGCTTATATGATGAACGCCTAAAAATAATTAATGATTATAAAATAGGCATTGATATGATGCAGGCAGGGCGTGGATTATACATTGATAAGGTCTTGGTGTTTTATCGTAAACATGGCCAAGCCATCACCGCACGTTCATTCTTTTATGA
>JBBKXB010000056.1:0-2652 GCA_037969255.1 Bdellovibrionales bacterium
GAAAATTTATATCTTGATCTTAAGGTAGCCAAAGCATTAAAAAAGACAAACCTTCCTAAACAAGCTCGATAACCCCGAAGCGTTTTCTGGTTTTTGCCAAAAACAATTGGATGGAATTGCGCCTTTTACGCTAGCTTTTTGGATCGTCATAGTGAGCGCGAAATGCGTGAATATGTGGCGAACTTCGCCAATAGTATCGCCGCTATCAATCATTAAATCTGGCATCGCACCTGTTGTTAAATCCGTGCATGGCAAACCTATTGTACCGCCCAGTAATCCTTTTGGCGGGCGCTTTTCAAACAATACTTCCCCTGCCTCATTTTCAATCCAAAAACATGTCGCTGTGCGTTGCGGTTTGTTGGCTTTTTTAGCACGTTTTGGATACTCATCTGATTGGGCTTTGCAAAACTCATTAATCGGACACATGTCACATTTTGGATTTTTGGGCAGGCATATTGATGACCCCAAATCCATGAAGGCTTGTGCTAGGTCACCCGAACGATTTTGATGCGCCTCCATAAAAAATGGCGTGGCGAGTTCGTATAAATATGGCTTTGCTTTTGGAAGAGGTTCCTCAACTTTAAACACACGCGCCATGACGCGCTCGATATTACCATCTACGACCACCGCGGGCTTATTAAAGGCAATCGTATTGATGGCAGCGGCGGTATAGCGCCCCACCCCTGCTAACTCCGTCAGGTCGCTTGGAAACCCATTCGAAGCAATTATTTTAGAGGCTTTGTGTAAATTACGGGCGCGTGAGTAATATCCTAAGCCTGCCCAATCGGCCATGATTGTATCCTCATCAGCCTGCGCCAAATCTTGCACGGTTGGATAATGATCTAGGAATTTTAAAAAATAGGTTTTGACCGCTGTGACTGTCGTTTGTTGCAACATGATCTCTGATAGCCACACATGATATGGATTTGGATCATCGCTACGCCACGGCAAATCACGTTTGTTCTGGTCATACCAGTCCAACAGTTGTAGAGTGAAGTTATGAAACATTTGGGTCATGACGTGATCAGAACTGTAAAACAAGGCATGGGAAGTGGAAAGAAGAAATTCGTCCACATGGCGCGGCTTTATGATATTTGGCCACAAGTCTATGAGGGTTTTGATGGTCTACCTGCACTACCAACCCGTGTTTATATTAACAATAAAGCCACACCGCGCACCATGAAAATTGTCATTTCGTGTCCGTCGGCGCTCGCCCCGCGCCTTGCAATGCAAAAAGGTGTCTTGCTCGAAAAAATCAACTTTTTGATGGGTGATCCCGTGGCAACGGATATCACGTTTGATCATCGCCTCTGACTCTATCAAGACTTAATTCTTCATCGTTATTCGGCACTCATTTAGATTACACTAAACTTCGTGCCTCAAGCCTTGTATAATTAAGCCTTGATAGGTCACCATAACCTTGCTAAACAAACTGCATGAAGACACAAGCCAATCAGGTTCGCGCGGGAAATGTTATTGAACTCAATAACAAAATCTATTTGATTACCAAGCATGAGATCGTAATCCCTGGCAAAGGCAACGCTGTTATTCACTTTGAAATGAAAGACGTTGTGACGGGCACCAAAAATGTTGATCGTTTCCGTACCAATGTGAGTCTAGAGGTTTTACGCCTCGATCATGAAACGTGCACATTTTTATACAAAGAAGGTGATCGTTACATGGTGATGAACGCGGAAACTTTTGACCAGATGGAAATCCCTGAGGATATTTTAGGCGACAAAGCTGCTTTTTTACAAGAAGGCATGGAAATCAAAGTACAAACGTATGAGAGCAAAATATTAAACGTTGAAATTCCCAATCAAGTGACGCTTGAGATCAGTGAAACTGAACCTGTGATCAAAGGTCAAACCGTGACCAGTTCTTATAAACCTGCAATGTGCAACAATGGTATTCGTGTTATGGTGCCACCCTTTATTGATGCGGGCACACGCATTGTTGTTAAAACCGAAGATTCAACCTATGTCGAAAGAGCCAAAGATTAATGCCTGCTTTATCCCCCCTAATGACCATTATGTTGCGCGCCGCCGATAAAGCGTGCCCACAATTGCTCCGTGACTTTGCCGAGCTTGAAAACTTACAAATCTCTGAAAAAACACCAGGTCAGTTTGTGACCGCCGCCGATAAACGAGCCGAAGATACCATCCATTATAACCTATCCAAAGATCGCCCCGATTTTGGTTTTTTGATGGAAGAACGCGGCGAGATTGCAGGTGAAGACCCTGAACGCCGCTTTATCATCGACCCGATAGATGGCACGCATAATTTTATGCGCGGTATCCCGCATTGGTCAATATCCATTGCCCTCGAGGAAATGGGCGAGATCACCGCTGGGCTCATTATGGATCCCGTGAACAACGAATTATTTTATGCCGAAAAAGGCAAAGGCGCCTTTAGCCGTCATGTGCGTCTACGTGTATCAGGTCGCCGTGAATTAAGAGACGCCACCATCGCAACATGGATATGCGCCAATCGCGAAAAATACCCCGATAAAGTTAAAAATCCAATGATGACCATCGAAGAAGATTTACGCAAAAATTGCGGTGATTTCAGTCAAATGGGATAATCATGTCTAGAGGGTGCTTATGTGTCCGATGGTCGTCTTGATGGACAAGTCATGGACATTTTGAGTGC
>JBBKXB010000057.1:0-6180 GCA_037969255.1 Bdellovibrionales bacterium
TAATGCCCATCGCTTTTATTCAGAGCGCACATATAGCCTTTATAGACAGGCTTGTCTAGGGAAAAAGCAAAGTTTTTTATTGACAGATCATTTATTTAGGTATCTCAAAAACATTGACAATAACCCGTATCTATATTATACATAATGTATGAATATGCAGACATCCGTTTTGGCCTTTGGACGTTCGGCTAACAAAGCGTTGAGGCCGAGCTACCCGCTTATCGGCAATACGGCTGTTTTGTTCTCTGCATCCAGCTTGGTGATTGCTATTGAACAATATATTAATTTTCCTAACACTTTGTCTGCTCTCGGCTTCACCATTGGTTTATTCGCCTCTGTCACAGGCACAAAAATCTACGAAATGGTTAAGAAAGTTGAGCGCGGAACGCCATTTATGACTCTTGGCATTTTAAATGGCTTGATGGGAGTTGCAACCCTAGTGGGTCTTTCGCCTAACCTTATGCGCGGAGAATTACTAAGCAGTAGTTCTTTACAAGCGGCCACGGCCATAAGTGCTGGTTTCATCGCATGGGGAGTGGCCAATGTTTTAAAAGCTTTTGAAATCCGAAAAAACAAAGAATATACGAACCCAATCGCCAAACCCACCACAACATGGTCAGTAGGCGATATTATAGCCACCGCGCCATTTGGAATCGTTGGACCCGCTATTGCTTTTATAGGTTTAGCTCGATCTTTTGCGAACGAAGATCATCTTTTGAAGAAATCCAAAGAGTCTACAATCAAGCAAAATTTAGTTAAGCATACAAGCGCAGATAGACTGCTTGCTGTGTCATATTTCTCCGCAGGCATTGAGGCTTGGAATTTCAGTAAAGCATACAGTCTGGCTCTCATTATCGCGTCCGTAGGGTATGCGTGCCTCAATCCTGATCTTAATAAAGCAATAATAAAAAGCGCGATACGACCCCTTCAACAACGCAAACTATAACAAAAAACCCCGCCAGTAATGACGGGGTTTAATTCTTTTAAAGGCTGTTAAACTTTAGATGATTATTTCAACTCTACAGTTGCACCAGCGGCTTCAAGCTTAGCTTTCAACTCGTTGGCTTCAGCTGTTTTAACGTCAGCTTTGATTTCTTTTGGTGCGCCGTCAACAATGTCTTTGGCTTCTTTCAAGCCAAGACCTGTGATTTCACGTACCGCTTTGATAACTTCAATTTTCTTGTCGCCAGCGGCAGCAAGAACAACTGAGAATTCATCTTTTTCTTCAGCGGCTTCAGCAACAGGGCCAGCAGCAGCGGCAGCAGCAGGTGCTGCGGCAGATACGCCCCATTTTTCTTCAAGCATTGTTGAAAGCTCAGCAGCTTCCATTACAGATAGTGCGGATAGATCATCCACTAGTTTCGCGAGGTCAGCCATTTTATATTCTCCTATATGATGGTTGGTGGTTTAAGTTAAGTTAAGCGAACTGGTTGTGCTTATCCCTTTTGGGCGTAAGCGTTAATAACACGGGCGAGTTGCGCGGCAGGCGCTTGAGTGACACCAACAAGTTGTTGTGCTGGGGCTTGCAAGATACCGATAATTTTACCGCGTAATTGATCAAGTGATGGCAATGAGGCCAAGGCTTTAACACGATTAGCATCCAAGTTTTGACCTGGAAGTGCGCCGCCCATAATAACCAAATTTTCATTATCTTTAGAAAAATCGTTGGCTACGCGGGCTGGAACCGTTGGGTCATCCGCATAAATTAACAAAGTTTGGCCTGACAAATATTCCGTCACACCAGAAAATTCTGTGCCATCAACGGCAATTTTAGCCAATGAGTTTTTCATGACTTTTGTTTCGCCGCCTTCCGCGCGAACGCGGTTACGCAAATCTGTGATCGCAGCAACTGTGAGGCCAGCGTACTGAGTCACAACAACACCGCCAGTGTTTTTCATTTTATCGTTTAAATAAGCGATAGAGTCTTTTTTCTGAGCGCGGGTTTTCATTTATATATCCTTTAATCTTACGTCTGTTCTTTTTTACAAAAGTCCAAATGGATCAAAGCATGTGTAGAAAATATAAGTGCGTTCATATTACACCACCGTATTAAGGGGCTTATATATATGAGCGACTGTTATTCATCTACGCTGGCATATATTAAGTTTCAAAATTGAAACACCAGATCGGTCTTTGACACATAAAGTCTTTAGTTATGATGGGGTTTATATAGAATTGAAAATTCAAGTCAAGATATTTTTTATCAAAAAGCCTCTAGGAACTTTTCATCATGTCATGCATTGTTAAGATAGTATAATTAACCAACCCATACTCATTTTAAAGGAGTTTTTATTATCATGAAGTCACTATTTACATTATTTGCCGCCACCCTTTTGATCACAGGCCTAGCCGCTTGCAACACAGTTGAAGGTTTTGGCGAAGACGTGCATAATGCAGGTTCAGACGTATCACAAGCCGCACGCAACGTTGATAACGACGTTAATTACTAATTTTCTTATTTAATACTATTAAGAAGCGCCACTTATTAATTTAAGAGGCGTTTTTTATTACTTAAACCAAAGAATTCACTTCCCATGGAAAATCAAGCCACGTATCTTGGGCAAAACCCTCAATCGTTAAATCAGCATCATTCTTACCCTCTGGTTTTGCATACAACGCCACATAACGCGCTTTGGGAAAACGCTCTTTTAAAAATCGATACGAGCACCCTGTGTCCACCAAATCATCAACCACGATCCAACCCGCGCCATCACCAATATCGGAGGACGGGTTACCGTTAATTTTTTGTTCCAATTTTTGCATGTCCTCGTATCCGACAACGCAGACCGTTTCAACACGTCTAATATCAAGATAATAAGCGGTTAATTGCGCCACCAATAATCCACCACGCGCCACGGCGATAATGCCTTTGCAATCGTCCAGCATGTTTTTATCCAACATAGCTTGGGATAGTTTTTGCGTGTCTTGATTGATTTTTTGCCAGCTTAAGGCTTGCCTTGTGATGTCTGCCATAATGAATCCTTTTATAAAGAAAAACCCCCGAAGCGCAAGCTTAAGGGGTTTTTTATTCGTTAATTAAATGTCAGTGACTTAAGCAGCAACGCTACTCAAATTCACTTTTACGCCTGGGCCCATGGAAGATGAGATTGTCATCTTTTGCATGTAAACGCCTTTAGAACCTGATGGTTTGGCTTTGTTAAGCGCTTCGACAACAGTTTTGATGTTTTCAGTGATTTGCTTTTCGTCAAAGCTCACTTTACCAACGCCAGCATGGATGATCCCTGCTTTTTCAGCGCGGAACTCAATAGAACCAGCTTTACCTTCTTTAATGGCATTAGCCACATCAGGCGTTACTGTACCAAGTTTTGGATTTGGCATCAGACCTTTTGGTCCCAATAATTTAGCCGCTTTTGCAAGCACAACCATCATATCAGGTGTGGCGACAATACGATCAAAATCAAGCGGTTGTTTACCAGAAATGATGTCATCAACGAGCTCTTGATTACCGACCAAATCAGCACCAGCCTTTTTGGCTTCATCCATTTTAGCATCGGCCACAATCGCGCAAATGCGGATCGATTTACCTGTACCGTGTGGAAGTGGGCAAGTGCCACGTACGATTTGATCTGATTGACGTGGGTCAACACCAAGCGCAACAGCGATTTCAACTGTTTCGTCAAATTTAGCGCGCGCGCTATCTTTCACGAGTTTCACAGCTTCACTAAGATCATGAAGTTTCATGTTATCAAATTCAGGACGCGCTTTTTTAGACGCTGCGGCTGATTTTGGGTTTGTTTTTTTCGTTGCCATGATGAATTACCCTTTCACTTCGATGCCCATTGAACGTGCAGTACCAGCAATAATTTTCATTGCGGCCTCAATATCATTGGCGTTCAAATCAACCATTTTAAATTCAGCAATTTCTTTCACTTGCTTAGCTGTAACGGCACCAACAACCTGTGTACCGACAGTGGCAGCGCCACTTTTCAACTTAGCCGCTTTCAAAAGCATATAGCTTGCAGGAGGCGTTGCCACCTCAACTTCAAATGATTTATCTTTGTAAAATGTCACCGTGGTTGGAATAGGCATGCCTTTTTCCATGTCAGACGTTTTGTCGTTAAACGCCTTACAAAATTCCATGATGTTGATACCGCGTTGACCCATTGCTGGTCCAATTGGCGGGGATGGGTTAGCCGAACCGGCTGGAACCTGTAGCTTGAATGAGCCTTCAGGTTTTTTCTTTTTAGCTGCCATAATAATCGTCTCCTTTATATCATTAGCAAAGTTTAAAGGTCGTGGTATCGATGCATTATCCCAGCCGACGAAAGCCAAGGCATCTCCCACGTCTCGAGACTGCTTATAAAGCGGAAATTGTAACGAATGTCAAATATTTCTTTGGTAACTCAATCAAAACATATTATAACCATGCCCATGCGTATGAATGTGTTTTTACAAAAAGCGGGTATTGGTAGCCGTCGAGAGGCCGAACGCATGGTCGCTGCTGGCCGTGTTAATATAAATGGTCGCGTTGCTGTGCCCACCGATCCTGTTGAAGATAATGACGAGATTTCAATGGATGGAAACGTGATCACTATCGAAACACGCTCCCGCCCACGCTTATTCATTCTTCATAAACCGCTTCACGTGTTATGCACCACTTATGATGCCGAAGGGCGCGCCATTTTATTTGATATGCCGTGCTTGAACACGCCTGAATTTAAAGCATCCGTTCCCCGCCTCATGAATGTTGGGCGTTTGGATGTGAACAGCGAAGGCCTTATTATGATGTCTACTGATGGCAAGGTTGCGCAATTGATGATGAGTCCCGAAACAGGGCTAGAGCGCACATATCGGGTACGTGTCCACGGACGCTTAACGGATCAACAAATCAATCGTCTTGAACATGGCGTCACCGCAGAAGGCGTGCATTATCGAGGCGCGAGGGTATATGAAGAACGTGAACCAACGGGCGCCAATACGTGGTATCGCGTGATATTAACCGAAGGTAAAAACCGCGAAATTAGAAAATTAATGGAGCATTTTGGATGTGTCGTCAATCGACTCATTCGTATTCAATATGGCCCCTTTAAACTTGGTAAATTACCAGCAGGCGAGATCGTTGAAGTTCCCGAAAATAAAATGAAAGAACTTTTAAAATCCCTAAATTGGGACCCATCTAAAACTTGAGCTATTCTCTAAAAAATTCTAAAGTGCGTATTTTGAACCTCTAATCTCAACAACGAGACCCATTTTACGCGATCCATCTATGATTCTTTCAGCTCTATCCGTATTCATCATTTTTAGAAAATCTGGAACAGATGTTGATTTGTCATCACTTTTAGCTACTGGTTCTTTTTTATCCTTCATTGGAGACTCCGTTCTTTAAGGTTTTATGCAATCAAACCTAGCACGGAAAACCTTGGGCTTTCAAGAGAAATGAGAATTCAAAGAGATTGCTTGGCTGATTAGGCATGATAAGCGTAGCGTATCAAAGATACGTGAGCGCAATTATAACGACATCAGGAATGCAATATCGAAGAATTTACCCTTTTTGAACTTGAGTGTAGTCCAACTCAACGGGAGTCGCACGACCAAAGATGGACACGGAAACCTTAAGGCGTTGTTTGGCCTCGTCCACTTCTTCAACCAATCCATCAAAACTTGCAAATGGACCGTCAATAACTTTGATGGTTTCGCCAACTTCGTAACGGATTGTGGCGGATAATGCTTGTGCGCCTTCTTCAACTTGGCGAGCAATGCGCATAGCTTCGCGCTCTGTAATCGGTGTTGGACGAACGCCAGCACCAAGGAATCCAGTGACTTTAGGCGTTGATTTCACCAAATGCCACGCATCATCTTGCATTTCCATTTTCACAAGCACGTAGCCTGGGAACACGTTTTGTTCATTGGTTTCGCGCTTACCGCGTTTAATTTCCATCACGTCTTGGGTTGGCACCATCACCTCGGAGATATATTTATCAAGCCCACGTTTGGCTGCGTTTTCCTCGATAGAAGCCGCAATTTTTTTCTCGAAACCTGAATATACGTGCAATACATACCAACGCTCAGCCATTTTTTAATCTCCTTTAAAGATTTATAATATTAGTTGTTTAAGCCCAAAATCAATTTGATGACAAACGCCACCACTTGATCTGTTGCAAATAAAAATACAGCCATCAATGTGGCCATGATAAACACCATGATGGTGGAAATAATTGT
>JBBKXB010000058.1:0-4630 GCA_037969255.1 Bdellovibrionales bacterium
AGCCTTGGATTGCGCCATAGGGGCGTGAATATCATCGCCTGTCCATCATGCGCACGCCAACAATTTGATGTGATTGATACGGTTAAAATCTTGGAAGAACGCCTAGCGCACATCACAACGCCCATGACCATTTCCGTGATTGGATGTGTGGTCAATGGCCCAGGGGAAGCGCTTATGACCGACATTGGTCTTACGGGCGGTGGTCGAGGTACACATCAGATTTATTTGTCGGGCGAGAACGCGCATCGCCTCAAAGACAAAGACACAGGCATTGTTGATCATCTCGTGCAGCTCGTGGAAGATAAAGCGAAAGAGATTGACTTAGGCTTAAAACAGGCGTAATTTATCATTACATAACCTCCATAAAAGGATTTAATCATGCGTCCAGCTATAGCATTTACTTTAAATATTGAAGATAGGACGGGAGTTTCTGTCGATGGAAAGACAACATTTATTAGCTTAGGCGGTGGTGGAAGTTTAGGTATTGGTAGTGGTAGAGTTGTTTCTCACGGTGCGGGCAGTGCAGATATCGCACGCAAACCAACCATTTAAATTATTTAAGAATTTTTTATTAGAACGCTCTGATTTCGGGGCGTTTTTTTATACATTCCATCTGGCGCGCAATGGCGTATAGTTGTCACGGATTGGCGCGTAAATGGCACGATATGGCGTGAAATGAGTTTTGTTGAGTTTTGGGCAGATTTAAGATACAAAAACACTCATGTCCATCGAAACACGCCTGAGTCAAATCACCGCCCGCCACCGCGAATTAATGTCGCTGATGGCGCAACCTGATAATTCTCCCGATGATTATATGAATTATGCGCGTGAGGCGTCCGATTTAGAACCCATCGTTGAAAAAATCACGGCGTTCCAAGATGCTAAATCTGAGATGAAGGATTTGGAGACCTTAATGTCTGATCCTGATATGAAAGATATGGCTTCGACAGAGTTTTATGCGCTCAAAGAAAAATTACCAACATTGGAAAAAGATGTTCAACTCGCATTGTTACCGCGTGATAAAGTTGATGATGCCTCGGCCATTTTGGAAATTCGCGCAGGGACGGGCGGTGATGAAGCCGCCATTTTTGTGGGCGATTTATGGACAATGTATAAAGGATTTGCCTCAACAAAAAACTGGAAAGTTGAAGTCATTGACGCCACGGAATCGAGCGTTGGTGGATTTAAAGAAATTACTGCTGAGATCACAGGCAAGGGCGTGTATGGCATGCTCAAATTTGAGTCTGGGGTCCACCGCGTACAACGCGTACCCGAAACCGAAAGCCAAGGGCGTGTGCATACATCTGCCTCTACTGTGGCTGTCCTCCCTGAGGCCGAGGCCGTAGATATTGTGATCAGACCAGAGGATTTGCGCATTGATACGTTCCGCGCCTCTGGCAAAGGCGGGCAACATGTGAACACAACTGATAGCGCCGTGCGCGTGACGCATATCCCAACGGGGGTGGCTGTGGCTGTGCAAGATGGGCGCTCGCAACATAAAAACAAAGACAAAGCCATGTCGATGTTAAAATCACATTTATATGAGGCTGAGCGGGAAAAACTGGCGTCCGAGCGCGCAGGGGATCGTAAATCTCAAATTGGATCGGGTGATCGCTCTGAGCGCATTCGTACCTATAATTACCCGCAGGGGCGCGTGACGGATCACCGCATTAACATCACGCTTTATGATTTGGATAATATTATCACGGGCGCGAAATTGGCCGATGTTATTGATCCGCTTCATGCTGCCGATCAGGCTGATAAGCTCGCGGATATTTCATGACCGATCAGCAACAGTTATTTGGTTTAATATCTGTTATTCTGGGGTTTATTGCCTATGCGCCATATTGGTATGGAATTTATAAAGGTGAGACAAAACCGCATGGATTTTCATGGATGGTGTGGGCACTAGTTACTGGAATAGCTTATTTTGCGCAAGTGAGTGATGGTGCTGGAGCTGGTGCTTGGGCAATTGGAATAACATGCATAAATTGTTTCGGAATTGCTATGTATGGATTTTGGCGTGGAGAGAAAGAAAGGACACGGTCCGATTGGATCACTTTCATAGTATCGCTAGCGATCATTCCAATATGGCTACTAACCGATAATGTCATACTCGCAGTCGCGTTAGTTTGTATTATAGATAGTCTTGCGACTTGGCCAACCTTTAGAAAATCAATTATGAAGCCCTGGGATGAGCCAATATCTACACATGGTATTGCGGTCGTGAAATATGTGTTTGCGATGATGGCGCTGGGGAATGTTTCCTTTGTAACGGCTGCTTATTTGGTTGTCTTGTTGATTTTAGATGGGTTAATGACATTGCTTTTAATAGTGCGTAGGCCACACATAGCAAAACCATGACCCTTATCGACATTAGTGAAAAGTTTGAAAAAGCAGGGATTGAAAATCCTAAGGCCGAGGCACGTTATTTGATCAAAGCTGTTACAGGTATTGATCCATTATTACAAGATTTTGAAATGAGTGACGCGTTACAAGATGCGATTGAAAAACGTTGCGTACGCATACCATTATCCAAAATTATGGGCGTGCGCGAATTTTACGGGCGTGATTTTGTGGTGAATGATGAGGTGCTTGATCCACGCCCCGATAGCGAAACTCTCATAGAGGAAGCCCTAAGACTCATTCAAAAGGGTGATGTTATATATGATTTAGGGACGGGATCAGGATGTTTGCTCATAACGTTATTGCTCGAAAAAGAAAACGTGAGTGGGATGGCAGTTGATATTTCGCAAGGTGCTCTTGATGTGGCGATTAGAAATTGTGAATATTACGAGCTTCAAAACCGTGCCAAATTTAGACGCGTTAGCTTTGAGCAATTTAAGCCTGATCATAAAGCAAATGTATTGATATCAAACCCCCCTTATATTGAGACACACATCATTGATACGTTGGAACCCGAGGTAAAAAATCATGATCCGCACATGGCATTAGATGGCGGTTTTGATGGATTAATCCATTATAAACAAATACTTAAGAGGTTGTCCCAGTTTTTATTGCCCGATTCTTACTTTTTACTGGAAATTGATGACGTCGTATGCGACAAAGTGATGGATCACGCGATTGCACAAGGCCATTATGATCTTGAAATTATCAAGGATTTGGCAGGTCACAATCGCGTTCTCAAAGGACGCTGTAAGGCATCATAATTTGAGACCGATCATAAATCAGCTATTGAAAAGGCCAGTTTATTTGCAAGAATTAGCGATGTGCCTGTACAATGAAGAAAATGATTCGCTTTTATGAATGCGGCGAATAGACAAACATAGGGATAAAACAATTATGCGCAACGGATCGTACCAAGGTCGTCGTAACAACAATAACAATAATAACAACAACAATCGTCACAGAAGTCGTCCAAGCAATAATGCGCGTCCGCATCGCAACCAAGTGCTCGATTCCAATGGTCCAGAGGGTCGTGTGCGTGGAACGGCTTTCCAAATTAATGAGAAATATACAGGCTTTGCCAAAGATGCGTTTGGTCGTAATGATTCCATTTTAGCCGAGAATTACCATCAACATGCCGAACATTATCAACGGATGATTAATGAGTTTGAAGCGCAAAACCCTGCGCCTAAAAAACCTCAGCATAATCACACTAACAACAGTAACACTGATGATGATAACAATAATAACGTCCAGAATGATGCTCATGAAAATAACAGCAATAATTCTAATGACAGTGCGGATACGAAACCTAAAAAAACAGCTGTGAAGCGTGCACCACGTAAAATTGTGTCGACCGATGCGCAGGATGATTTAGGTCTGCCAACATCCATTGTGGCCGAACCAAAAGCGGTTAAAAAACCAGTCGCCACGCGCAAAACAACACGCGTGCCAGCCTCTAAAAAAGAAGCGATTTAATTTCTTAATTAGAAATTTGGACTAAATCCATGTGTCGTAAGATATTGTTTAGCATTATTATTATCTGAAGCCCACGCAAAAAGAACATCGTTGGGTAAACGCCATTTATTCAATTTTTTGACGTCCATCATTGCTTTAATAAGACTTGTATTATCTGTTGGAGACAATTTAGGGTTGGCGTTTTCTATACTGGAGCTCAAGAACCAAGCACCTAACTTATTATATAATTTCAATGCCCCTAATTCAGCACTCTCGCTCCATATGATGGGTGTATTAAAGTAATTGAAGGCTTCTTGGACAACAGAATTAATTATTAAGGTGCCAGCGTTTTTACCTCTATGTCGTTCTAACACGGAGATATGTTTGAAAAAGACGGCTGGGTATTCAGTACTTACAGGGTGATCATTTTGGCTGGTATGATTTTTTACCACACAGGCGGCTATAACCTCACCATTGGACAATATATAAGCACATAATTGCTTAAGATCGGCATCGTTAATGCCATCCATGAAAGATTGTGGCATTTTAGATTGGTGATAGCTTTCTTGCATGATTTTAAACATAGACGAGACTTCGCCATCGTTGAGTTCTTGGGCAGGTTTAATAACAACTTCCATGCCCTTAATACATAATATTTTCGTTCTTAATGCAAGAAAACAATCTAAACTTTTTGTTAATACGTATGCAATATACGTGATGCCTTTTAAGGCAGCACTAAAACAGGTACGCTTAATTTCAAAGAAGG
>JBBKXB010000059.1:0-5176 GCA_037969255.1 Bdellovibrionales bacterium
GAAACGAGCGTATTTGTATTTGGGCGATTATTGCCAGACTCATAATTTTTGACTGTGTCTTTAGATACGCCAGCCACTTCGGCGAGTTTGGTTTGAGACCAATTGAGCATCGCGCGCGCGGCTCTGATTTGTTCAGGTTCAATAAACATAGGTCTTTATTAACACATTATTAACCACAATTCATCAAAAAAATGAAAGTTATAATTTTTTTTATTAATAATGTTGACAAAGGTGTTTTTTTTGCGTATAACTTAATCATCAGAGCGGAAAACAATAACAAACCGCTTGTTGATCTCATCAGTTTTCCCCAAACTTTGAGTGGGCTCGGATCGTAAGGTTCGAGCCTATTTTTTTACCCTCCGCCTTCCTAATTTTTCTTATTCTGTCGTTATTCGGCGCTCGCGTATCGGTTATACGCTTCACTTCTCATGCCTAAGACTAAATCAAATTAGTTTGACGTGATTAAAATTAAAATACTTTTGAAAATGATGATTATAAAGTGAGGATGTCGGTCTGTTTTTTGGCGAGTGTATCAACATCAAACCCATCAATCATGGTTTCAAACACGCTGTGCCAATTAATTTCAGCCTGTAGGTGAATAAATACAGAGCCAAGCCCGAGCGCGGCACGATCCATGAACACGAACTCTTTGGGGATAGTCACGCTACCCGTTTCTTTGAGTTTTTTATGCACGTCCATGGCAATTTCACGCCCATAAACGGCGTTGTCGGCTTTGCCTATGACGCGGGCTTTATCCTCCAATAATGGGCCATAAAGAAATTTTGCCCAGATTGTGAGGATATCAATGAGGTCTTTGGATAAATTCTTGAATCCCCATATCTCAAACGCATGCACCAATTTGGCCTCATCATTATCTCGTAAGGCTTCATATAGATTAATGACGGCGCCTATAAAAGCGGGGGGAAACACACGCACACACCCAAAATCGAGAAGATTAATGGAGAGGTCATCCCGCACGGTATAATTACCCAAATGCGGATCGCCATGAATAATACCGTAATTGTATAGTGGCACGTACCACGCATGAAACATGTTCATCGCAATTTGATTGCGGGTTCCAATTGGCGCGTCTTTAAAGTCTAGTATTTTTTGTCCATCAAGCCAGCCAAGCGTGATAAGGCGATCTGTTGAAAGCTCGTCAATCACGTCTGGTACATGAACGGCAGGCGTATAGACCAGCATTGTTTTGTAAATCTTGGTCATGCGCGCTTCACGCTCGTAATCGAGTTCCTCGGTGAGGCGTTCACCAATTTCCTCTAGTACAAGATCAGTTTTAATGGATTTATCATAAACGCCGTAAAGCCCCAACAATGTTTTAAGCTGGCTCATATCGCTCTCAATAGCGCTACTCATATCAGGATATTGCAGTTTGCAAGCGACTACGCGTCCATCATTTAATGTGGCTTTGTGGACTTGTCCCAATGATGCGGCATTCGTGGCCGTTTGAGGGAAGTTTTTGAAATTGGATTGCCAATCCGCGCCAAGTTCGGTTTTCATGCGCCTGCGCACAAATGACCACCCCATAGATGGGGCGTTGGCTTGTAATTGTTGGAAGGCACGCGTGTATTCTTCAGGCAAGGCTTGGGGTATGGTGGATAGGATTTGGCCAATTTTTAACAATGGCCCTTTGAATTGTCCGAGCATCTTGGCAATATCATCTGCGCTGGCACTGCTTGAGAGCACATCACGCCCCATAGCCTTTTGCCCTGCTAATTTGGCCGCCATACCAGCCATGCCTGCGCCCACACCAACATAGCGCGCGGTGCGTTTGGAAAATCGATTGCTGTCATTGAGGTCTTTATCGTCCATTTATATAAAATTGCAGCTATTCTTAGGGGTCTGGTTAATGATTTCCCCTATATTTAGGGTATGGAGAACTCTAAGTCTAGCAATCAAAGCGTAGAAAAAACATCTGAAACGTCAGATGTTAAAGCTCAAAACACCAGTTTTGATGCCGCAGACTTAACAATCCGTAACCGCGTTAAAGAATATAGTGACGCGCTATCCAATATGAGTGCCAAAACAAGCAAACAAAAAGATGCGTTATTTTCACAATTATGCAGTGAAGTTGAAAATCTTCAATCACAACTTAGAAATGCGGAACAAATGTTTGGTGCGGGTGATGAAATGGTTTCAGTCCTTAAGGAAGCTCTACAAAGCGCAGAATGCAGACGCGAAACACGCCGTATTGAATTGGGCTTAGATGGCGAAGAAGAGGGCGACAAAACGGGTAATGTAGAGCCATTCCCAGCTCGTGATGAAGAACGGTATCAAACAGTAAAACAAGAGGATGGGCTTGATTGGGAGTGGTTGTTGGTATGGATTGCCATACGCCAAAACAAGAATAGACCTTACAGCTCCATAGCCAACTCAAACACAATGGGCGCTTACCGTTAATTTTTAATGCCAATAACCACAATATTTATTGACTATGTAAAACTAATAGGGTAAATTATACGCATTATGGACCTGCACAATTTAAAATTCGAAAACAATAATGATGCTAAGGATGATGCTTTAACGGCAGAAGAGCTCGCTGTGGCTAAATTACTTGATCAAAATATCAGTTATGATATCAGCATCATGTCTCCGTCTGATGTGCGCGCAATTATTAATGTAGCTCTTAAGAAATATGATGAAGATAAAAAGAGCCAGCCAGAGTCATCAAAAACCATAGATTCAACGTGGTTAGAGCCTTCTAATTCATCAGAAGACCTGTATAGAGATATTGAGAATATTTGGCATCAACCCTTTGCATCGCTTGGATATGATGCACCTTTAGAAATACCAGACCACACAAAATACGCTCTTAAAAGAGGCCGAGATTTCCAAGTTATTCCCGATATTAATTGGACTCGCTACACTGGTATCTTAATAGCTCTTCCATCAAAATTTCTTAATAAATACACCGCCATCATAGGTTTGGGTATTGCTGCCGCAATGTATGTTGTTGCACCGTTTTCCACGAATAATGATGCGGGATTGTCCAGTGAGAAACAAACGGAGACACAATCCAGTGAAACAAAAGCTGAACGAACAGCCAGATTGCAATTACAAGTTAATTCTGATGTTGAAGCCTATATGAAAGATTGCTTTTCTAGCAATACGGAGGCTGAATGTCGCCAATCACGCGACTTAGATAGCCTCAATCGTTCTATTCCATTCGTACATAACCGTCCAACCGTTGTGTATATTGATTTTGGTCATGGTTTGGGAGAGCCAGGGGCTTCGTATATTCAACTCAAAGGCGATCCTAGTTATTACGCGCCTGTGTTTGCTGAATTGGCGGATCGCATGATTTCAAAAGGGTATGCTCCTAATAAAGCTAAAGCCATTAAAGCGCTTGAGGCCACCAAACAAGAAATGACGGAAAATATAGGCGCAGAGGATGGGTACTACAATCTCGTTTATACAAGTCAAGAACTCTACGAAAACTTAGGCAAACCAGAGACCGCAAAAGGCTCATCTTTAAAATATAAGATTGAAAATTTACTTCTTGATTTCATGCGTGAGAAAAAACTGGCTCTTAGCGAGCAAGATATTGTAGCCACATTGGGCAATGCGACTGTTAAAAAATTACAGGATCAGGGATATCTTGTGGCGACATCGCATGCAGGACCAACGGATTTATTTAAAAGTGATGATGAGTATCGTGCTCAAAAAGATCATTTGATGGCAAGGTCTTTGGGCGTGCGTGCAGGTTTGTCACGTGCATTGAGTGAGAAATATAATATCGTGACCATTTCACTTCACGCGGATTCTTCGAGTAGTGCAAAGGTAGAGCACAGTGCGTTTTATATCCAAGATAAAGGCGAATCCGTTCCGGCTCTTGTGGCATCTGAATTGCAGCAAGCTTGGACGCAAGGTGGATCACATGTTAAAGCAACCAATCTTATAAAAAAGCATGACTATAATCTCGCCATGGCTGGTAAAGTCATTAACGGTGGATTGCTAGAAACCTTCCAACTTGGCAATTATGCGGGACGAACACGCGCCTACAATATGATGGTTGATAAAGAGGGCGCGCAGGATAAAGTGGTTGGTAGTCTAGTTACAGCGATTACTTCGGCAACTGATAAGTTAAAAGGACGTGCCTTTAATGATGCTCTTATGGCTGCGCCTTTGTCACTAGCTTTTGCACAATCTCAGGCTCTGCCAACGTCGACGTGTCGCCAAGCTCTTGGTGAAGTCCAGCCGCAATCTTTCTTAAGATACGGCGCATGATTTTACCTGAACGCGTTTTTGGTAAGCCTTCGACATATTGAACTTTATCTAATTTGGCGATGGGGCCAATTTGCGTTCTTAAAATAGCATTAATCTCGCTAGTCATATCATCGCTGCCTGATTGCCCGTTTTTAAGGATGATGTAGGCATAAACGCCTTCGCCCTTTACATCATGCGGGAAGCCGACAATGGCGCTTTCCGCCACGCTATTATGGCTGTTGATGGCGCTTTCAATTTCAGCTGTGCCAAGACGATGTCCAGAGACATTAAGCACATCATCCACGCGCCCCGTGATGCGATAATCACCATCTTCATCTCGGCAAGCGCCGTCACCCGTAAAATAATATTCCTTGTAATCACCAAAATACGTGTCTTTGAACCGTTTATGATCATTAAACACGGTGCGCGCTATACCTGGCCAAGATTGTTTCATACAAAGATGACCTGCGCCTGTACCCGTTATTTCTTTTTTTGTTTCACTGTCGATTAAACAGGGTTCAATGCCAAAAAATGGTTTTGTTGCCACGCCTGCTTTTAATTGCGTGACAGCAGGAAGAGGGGTGAGCATGTGTCCGCCTGTTTCGGTTTGCCACCACGTGTCAATAATAGGACAACGCGATTCCCCCACAGTTTCATAGTACCAATTCCATGCCTCGACATTAATAGGCTCGCCCACCGTACCAAGGATACGAAGTGATGAGCGATCATATTGTGTAACCCAATCACTGCCCGCTTGGAGCATGGAACGAATGGCGGTTGGCGCGGTATAATATACGCTCACATCATGATCTTGAACGATGCGCCATGTGCGCCCCCAATTAGGGTAATTTGGCACGCCTTCATAGATCACAGATGTGCAACCGTTTATAAGAGGTCCATACACCACATAGCTATGTCCTGTGACCCAACCCACATCAGCCGAGCACCAATA